>CAMNAT010000311.1 GCA_946531785.1 uncultured Oscillospiraceae bacterium | reverse complement strand
ATACCGCAAAGCCTGAATCTGAGCATCGTCACAAATTCCATAGCCATAGCTCTGGAGGCGGCGGCAAATCCCGGCTTCAATGTTGTGCTTTTGGGCGGTTCGGTAAATTCCAAATACCAGTTTGTTTATGGCGATACCGCAAATGCTCAGCTAAAGGGCTATCATGCGGATAAGCTTATCCTTTCGGTCGACGGCATAACCGCCGCGGACGGATTTACCACATACTATGATCTTGAGGCGGAGCTTGACAGGCTCATGCTGACAAACTCTGCCACACGCATAGTCGCCGCTGACAGCAGCAAGCTCGGCAGAACGGCATTCAAGCATATCGCACCGATAGCAGATGCGGACTATATAATAACAAACGCCGACAGCTCTACAAATGACGATATTGCAGAATTAAAGGAATATAACCCGAATATCATAACTGTTTAATTAGAGAAAACTATGAAATATTTGATTGGCGCGGATGTTGGAACAACATCCCTGAAAATGGTGGTATTTGACGAGGAATTAAATCCCGTCAGATCGGTCACAAAGGATTACTCATTAAACGCCGCCGGTGACCGCGTAGAGTTCCCCGCTGAAAGCTATTGGGAGCTGTTTTCATCGGCATATGACGAGGTCAGCGACGGGCTTACGATAGCCGCGCTTGCCATAGATACGCAATGCGAAACTATCATCTTCACCGATGAGGACGGCACACCGCTTCGCGACGCCATAGTATGGCTCGATAACCGCGCTACGGCACAGGCGGGTGAGATCCAAAAGCAATTTGGAGAAAAGCGCGTATATGAGGTGACCGGACAACCCGAGATCACTGCAACATGGCCGGCGTGCAAGGTGCTATGGTATAAGCAGAACGAGCCGGAGCTGTTTAAGAGAACACGCAGGATATTCCTGCTTGAGGACTGGCTTTTGTGGAAGCTTACAGGCGAATTCGTTACAGAAAAGACCCTGCAATCCTCCACCATATACTTTGATATACAAAAGGAGCAATGGTGGGACGAGATGCTAGCCTTTATAGATATAGACGAGGCTATGCTCCCCAGGCTTTGTAACAGCGGCGAGATCATCGGCAGCTATAAGGGCGCGGCAGTCGTTGCCGGAGCAATAGATCAGATCGCCGGAGCGATAGGCTCGGGCGTTACCCACAGCGGTATCGTAAGCGAAATGACAGGCACTACAATGGTTATATATGTGCCTACAGATACTCTGCCCGCATATGATCCCGACAGCAAGATACCCTGCCACAAGAGCTATGACGGCAGCTATTGTCTGCTTTCATGGACACCGACGGCAGGCATGGCATTAAAATGGTTTAAGACGAATTTTTGCAATTCTCTCTCCTTTCGCGAGCTCGATGAGCTCGCATCGGCAATAGAGCCGGGCAGTAACGGGCTCACCTTTCTCCCGTATCTGTGCGGCTCTACAATGCCGAAATACAACCCCGATGCGCGCGGCGCGTTTTACGGACTTACTCTTGAGCATGGACTTGCTCATGCGGTAAGAGCTATACTTGAAGCGATAGCCTGTATGCTCAGAAGCAATCTTGAATATCTCGGCATTGAATGCGATGAGATACGCTCAATGGGCGGCGGCGCGTCAAGTCCGCTGTGGTGTCAGATAAAAGCTGATATGACCGGCAAACGGATAGTGACACTAAAAAACAACGAGACTGCATGCCTCGGCTCCGCTATACTTGCGGGAACGGCTATCGGTATATTTGAAACCGTTGCCGATGCCGCAGAAAAGGCCGTTGCGATAGCAAACGCATATGAGCCTGGCGGCGCGGATTATACTGAATGTTATAAAAGATTTTGTGAACTGGAGGATAAAAACACATGATCAAAGCTGCATTTGTAGGCTTCGGTGAGGTGAACACCCCGAAGGAATTGATAATACACAAATGCCATATGGCAGAAGAAAACTTAAAAAACGAAGGACTTGAACTGATATCGGTATATCCCGTGACAGATGATTACGAGGAAAAGGATATAAACGCCGCTCTTGAAAAGCTCAAGGGGCAGGACTTTGATTGCCTTATCGTTTGCATAGCGGGCTGGATACCCACCCATGCGGTAGTTAAGATAACCGAGCAGTACAGACATAAGCCGATGGTATTATGGGGCTTGTGCGGCTGGTGTGAGGGCGACAGACTTGTCACCACGGCAGATCAGGCAGGCACAACAGCGCTCAGAAAGACCTTTTATGATCTCGGCTATACCTTTAAATATGTATATGACATCGTTGGACTACCGTCAAAAACAAAGGATGTATATAACTTTGCGGCAGCCGCAACAGCTGCGGCGAAGCTGCGCCGCGCAAAGAGCGGCATGGCAGGCTACCGCGATATGAATCTCTACGGAACTCTCTATGACGGCGGCTCGTTAAAACGCGAGATAGGCGCTGAGATAGAGACCTTTGAGATGCTTGAGATCGAGCAGAGATATCAGACGATAACAGACGAGCAGAAGCAGGCTGTTATTGAGAGCGCAATGAACAAATGGCATTTCTTAAAGCCCGCCGATCCCGAAAGCATGAAAAAGGCAGCGGGCTACTATCTGGCAGTCAAGGAGATATGCGACGAGCGCGGCTATGAGGCGATATCCTTAAAGGATGTTGACGGCATGAAAAAGCTCCTGGGCTTCCCCCCTGCTCCGATATTTATGCTGTTGGCTGACGAGGCGGGGCTCTGCACCATACCCGAAAATGATTCGCTCGGAAACATCACTCAGATCATGGTGAAATATCTCACAGGTCAGTGCGCGTTCTATCTTGAATTCTATGAGTTCTTCACCGACCGCGTACTTGCCGGAGTTCCCGACTATGTTCCGGCAGAGGCTGTAGACGGTACCGTTACCGTTATGCCCGCCGCATTCGGCGAGCTTTCAGAGGGTATTCTGAATGTGTCAAAGCTAAAGACCGGTAAGGTCACGATGTGCCGCCTGTGCAATATAGACGGTAAGTATTATATGCATATGGTGACCGGTGATGCCATCACCCCGCGCAAGTGGGAGGAGGCCGGCTGGACTCAGCCCGCGCCGCAGCTGCCGGGACTTGAGATACTGCTTGACGATGTGGAAGCTTTTGCACAAAAGGTGATGTGCCAGCACTACATCATATCCTACGGCGATAATACCGGGATCATTCAGGAGCTTTGCTCGATCTTAGGTATTACTCTTATATAATCTCCATACCTCAAAAGCCCTTCGCGCATAATGCGCCGAAGGGCCTTTGTTATCATTTTGTTATCAAGCTAACGATCAGACCACTGTAAACCAGCGGTTTTATCGGGTTTATAGAGTTTCGCAATTATTCCCACTCTATCGTTCTTAACTGATTCTGTTTAAGAATTATTGTCGGTATTATTTATCGTAACATTGATTATTTATTATATCCATATTATCCACCCTTCCGACGCTGCTGTTATCATTTTGTTATCAACGTTGATAACCTATAGCGTGCT
>CAMNAT010000310.1 GCA_946531785.1 uncultured Oscillospiraceae bacterium | reverse complement strand
TCTCACATATATAGAGGGTATGTGGCAGGACTATATTTATTATCCCGCGAATGATATGATAGCAAATGAAAATGTGATAGCTACCATAGGCTGGACAGTTATGGATCCGAATGTCGATTATGACGCGGTCAGAAGAACGCTCGATATGCTCAACGGCTATAACAAGCCGATGCTGATCCGGTTTGCAAGCGAGATGGATCAGTTTGAGATAGGAAACGATCCGGAGCTGTTCAAGCAGATATTCAGAAATGTCGCGAACATGATCCATGAGTATCCGAACTTTGCCGTCGTATGGTCGCCATTGGATCTCGGCGCGCTTGACAGGCCGTTTCAGTATTATTATCCCGGAGACGAATATGTCGACTGGATAGGCGTGAGCCTTTACACGACAAAGTACTTCATCGGTAACCGGAACACTTCTGCAAAGGACGCTATGTATTTCATGACAGGCGAAGGCGGTTGGGCAACAAACCGGATCAAGCCGCTTATGAAGTTCCTGTCGGAATATAACATACAGAAGCCGATAATGATAAGCGAGGGCGGTGTTGCGGTACATAACGCCTATGGCGAATCACTGGACTGGTGGGCTGCGCCGCGGCTGAGGAATATGCTCTGGTCGCTCGTTATGAAGTATCCGCAGATAAAGGCGGTCAATTATTTCAACGTATATCGTCAGTATGAGACGGAGCATTACAATATTTCCGACTATCCATACGCGGTATCGATATTTAACGAGGCATCAGCCGAAGGTCCGTATATCCATGCCTTCGGCGAGTCGCCGAATTATGTGTTTGAAAAAGCGGCGGCAGGGAAAACGCTCAAAGCCGACAGTGACGGTGTTGTACCGCTGTATGCTCATGCATATGAATACGGGAATCAGGATCTTTCTGTAAACTACTTTGTTGACGGACAGTGGTATTCGTCCTCGGCTGCGATACCATACAGAACATATTTTGTATTGTCAAACTATGCTGACGGAGAGCATACCATGACCATAAAGGGAGGAAGCCTCTCAAAGTCATATAAGTTCTATAAGAGCGGCAGCTACATGCGATTCGGAGCATGGCCGGAGGTTCATGACGATATCAAGGTAACGCTCAACGGCAATGCGATCTCCTTCGATCAGCCGCCGATCATCGAAAATGACAGGACGCTGGTTCCCGTCCGCGCGATAGCCGAGGCGTACGGCTGCAAGGTAGACTGGGACGGAGCGAGTAAGACAGTTATTATTTCCGAATAACAAAACGGGTGCAGCATTGGCTGCACCCGTTTTGTTATAGTCTTTACTTTATGTATCCCGATATGAATATAACAAGAATGATGAGCGGCAGGATCACCTTGCAGTAAATGCCGAGCCACTTCGGGAACTTTATTCCCTTGCCGGAGTTCGTCTCGTCGATGAACTTCGCCCAGCCCCAGCCGAGCTTGTTCCACGAGCAGAAGGTGATATATACTAATGCGCCTACGGGCAGGATATTGTTGCTTATGATGAAGTCCTCAAGATCCATGATGCCCTTACCGCCTATCTCAAATGCCGACCAGATGCTGTTGCCCAATATTGCCGGCAGAGTAAGGATCAGCATGAGCACGATATTGATTATCGCGATCTTTGTTCTGCTCAGCTTTGTAAGCTCGAGCCAGAACGACATGATGTTCTCAAATACGGCAATTACCGTTGAGAGCGCAGCAAATATCATGAACAGGAAGAACAGTATTCCCACGATGCGGCCGCCCGGCATTGCATTGAATATGCTCGAAAGCGTCGTGAACAGAAATGTTGCACCGACCGAGCCCGCCTCCGCGGTAACGCCGTTGTTATAGGTAAAGCATGCCGGGAAAATAATAACACCCGACATCAGCGCAACGAAGGTGTCAAGCGAAACTATGGTTATCGTCTCGCCCAGGAGCCTGCGCTCCTTGCCTATATAGCTTCCGAATATCGCTATCGCACCGATACCGATGGACAAAGTGAAGAACGCCTGTCCCATAGCGGATGAGATGACCGTCATGATCCCCGCATTCTCTATGTTCTTAAACGACGGGATCAGATAGAATCTCAGTCCCTCCGCGGCATTGCTGAGCGTACAGGAGTAGACCGCAAGCCCGATCATGAGCGCGAGCAGCGCTATCATCATGACCTTTGTGATCTTCTCAACTCCGTTCTGCAGTCCGAGCGAGCATACGCCGAAGCATACCGCGATCACAAAGCCTGTCGAAAGCACACCTATCACCGGATCCGTCACCGCCGCGCCGAAAAGGTCGCCGAGCTGATCGGCGGGCACGGTCATGATAGAGCCGGTGAGATACTTGATGAAATATATCACCATCCAGCCGGATATAACGGTATAGAACATCATCAGAAGATAGTTGCCGCCCATACCGATATATTTCATAAGATGCCATTTCTGTCCCGGTCTTTCGAGCACATCAAAGGATGTCGCCACGCTCTTCTGGCTCGCTCGTCCGACTGCAAGCTCCGCGGTCATCGCCGGGATGCCGAGCAGGATCAGGAACGCTATGTATATAAGCACGAAGATCGCGCCGCCGTAGCCGCCCGTAGTTATCGGGAAGCGGTATACGTTGCCGAGACCTATCGAGCAGCCCGCCGAGATCAGCAGGAACCCGAGCCTTGATGAAAATTTTTCTCTTTGCATTCTGTGTTGGACCTCCAAAGTTGTTTTTTTCTTTATAAGAAAAGTGAATTAAATCATAATGAGCACAGCTTATCAAACTGTGCATCCGCTTCATTTAAAAGCGCCGTATAGTCTGTGTCTGTTCCGCTTCTCAGCAGCTCGCACATCTCGACAACGGGAGCGGCAAGCGGTGTCAGCGCAAGATTCGTGTACATGCCCTTTAAAGCATGCGCCGTTTCAAACGCAGCGGTAAGCTCCTTTTCATCTATCTGCTGCCGCAACTTTGGCAGACGGTTGTCTGAGATCGCCGCCTGAACGAGCATAAGATAAAAGTCCTCTTTGTCCATGCAGCGCGCAAGCCCCGCATCGACATCCGCGCCGTAAGCTCTCAGTTTATCAATAGTAAGCATAGCTGTTCTCCGTCCGTCTCTCAAGCTGTTTTCTATACGCATAGTATAACAGCTTTTGACATGCTTGTCAAGGTCATGGACGGGGGAGGACACAGTTTTTGAAAAAGCGGCGGCAGGGAAAACGCTCAAAGCCGACCTTGTAGG
Organism: uncultured Oscillospiraceae bacterium; assembly: GCA_946531785.1. Taxonomy (GTDB): domain Bacteria; phylum Bacillota; class Clostridia; order UBA1381; family UBA1381; genus Ornithomonoglobus. The sequence continues at coordinate 283 of CAMNAT010000310.1, read as the reverse complement.
CAGTTCTCATCTCAGCTGCGGCGGTATCGCTCACGCAGTCGAGGAGCTTGTGAAACACATCAATCTGCTCCTCACTCAGCGAATTCTCAAAGGGAATACAGAGCTTGTTGAACTCGTCAGAGAACTAAGCGGATTGAATATCGCCCTGTCTGTAATCATGAATGGATCTGTAAAAGAAAAATCTCAATCGAGAATTTCAATTCGCTACTTGACATAAGTCGAAAACTATGCTATAATCGACATAAGTCAGAAAGGAGATGCTATTATGCCAAGACCTCAGAAA
>CAMNAT010000309.1 GCA_946531785.1 uncultured Oscillospiraceae bacterium | reverse complement strand
ATATGTTTACAGCATAGGCGGCGCGATACTTGATATCGACAATCCCTCAATAGTAAAATACCGTTGTGAAAACTTCCTGCTCACTCCGGAAAAGTGGTACGAGGAGCGTGGCTTTGTTCCTAATGTGACCTTCCCGTGCGCGGTGCTGTGTGATGGCGCAACTAACAGGATGGCTATATATTACGGCTCTGCTGACAGCTATGTGAGTCTTGCGTTCGCATATGCGGATGAGCTTACGGAATACATCAAGTCGCACAGCTCAGTGACGGAAACAGATACTGAGATTGGTATACGCTGATGGAGGATCTGAAAAGAGAGGTAAGGGAGCACCTGGAACGGAAGCTTATCCCGTTCTGGCGCTCCCTGCGTGATGATGAATACGGCGGATATTACGGATGGCTCGGTCATGATCTGTGCCTTGATAAAAAGGCAGTCAAGGGCTGCATATTAAACAGCCGCATACTATGGTTTTTCTCAAGCGCATATGCGGCGCTTGGGGATGCTGAGCTTTTGGACGATGCAAAGCATGCATATGAGTTTCTCATCAACTACTGTATTGATCATGAATACGGCGGAGTGTTCTGGTCACTGGAGCATGACGGAGCTGTGCATGATGATCTCAAACATACATATAACCATGCATTTGCAATATATGCGCTCTCAGCCTACTATGATGTGTCAGGCGACGATCAAGCGCTTTGTACAGCATGGGAGCTGTATGAGCTCATTGAGGGCTCATGCCGTGACGAGGACGGGTATCTTGAAGCATTCAAGCGGGATTTTACTCCGGCGGAAAATGACGCGTTATCTGAAAACGGCGTTATGGCTGAGCGTACAATGAACACGCTTTTGCATGTTTTTGAAGCATACACTGAGCTTCTGAGGGTAACCGGATCAAAAGCTGTTGAAATGAAGATGCGTGAGATTTTGGGCATTTTTGCCGATAAGATCTATGACCCCGTAAAGCGCCGTCAGGAGGTGTTCTTTGATAAGAACTACAACAGCCTGATCGACCTTCATTCATACGGGCACGATGTTGAGACCTCGTGGCTGATAGACCGCGGGTGTGAGGTGATAGGCGATAAGGCGCTCACTTTGCGGATGGATAAGATAACCACTGTTCTGGCAAGGAAAATATATGAGCGCGCATATCGCGGAGATTCAGTTTTAAACGAGTGCGAAAACGGAACAGACGACACTACAAGAGTGTGGTGGGTACAGGCGGAGTCTGTGGTCGGATTTATCAATGCGTATCTTAAGAATACGGAAAACACGGAGTATCTGAGCGCGGCAAGGAATATATGGGAATATATAAAGCGGTATATAGTCGACCCGCGTGAAGGCTCGGAATGGTTCTGGTCGGTGGATGAAAAAGGCTCACCGATACAAAAGCCGATAGTGGAGCCGTGGAAATGCCCGTACCACAACGGACGCATGTGTTTGGAGCTGCTGCGCCGCAGCTGGTGAGTTCGCATACATAAGAGGTGAATAACATGGGAGATTTCTTTACAAGAGATAACTGGTACACGCGGTTTATGGAAAAGCTGTTTGATCTTTGTCTGCTTAATATGGTTTTTGTCCTGACCTGCATTCCTGTCATCACCATAGGCGCATCTATAACGGCTCTGTATTCTGTGCTGATGAAAATGACTGAGAATAAGGATTCGCAGCATATCAGATCATACTTTCGCGCGTTTAAAGCAAACTTTGCATATGGAACGAAGCAGTTTTTCTTTCCGATACTGATCCTGTTTCTGATGGTGTTTGATATAGGCTACTGGGCGAGCCTGAGATCAGAGATAAGCCCGGCGGGATATATAGCAACATCAGCTATGATAATGCTCTGGTGCTGCTGGATGATGTGGCTGTGTCCGCTATCGGTCGTGTTTGATAATACGGTGAAGGCGACTATGGTCAACGCCGGTAAGCTCGCTTTGAGCTTTCTGCCGTTTACGTTCCTTATAAGTGCTGCATCGCTGGGGGTATTTATACTATTTCTGGCAAACCCGCTTTTGATGCCGCTTTTGATGCTTGGCGTGTTTGCCATAATAGCATACGGGCAATGCCTGTATGTAAGATACGCATTAAAAAAGTATATGAGAACACATCCGGAGATATATGATATTCAGGTGATCAAAAATGATTAAAGAATTATTCGCTATGCTGCGGGATTGGTTCTCAGGCGAGGTAAATACCGTAAGATCATTGCAAAGCGATAAAAGAGCAGGGTATATATGGGATTATCATAAATGGAAGATAATCATTTCTTCGGCTGTTATTTTTTGCATCTGCGGCTTGCTTTGGACAAATGTATTTAACCATAAGAATACCGCGTATGCAATGGCGGTGGTGAATCAGAGATCCGATGTAAGGCTTGATAAGGACCGTGAGATGCAGCTTATCGGGTTGTTCGGTCTGGATGCGGGAAGGGAAAAGGTTTCTGTTGATAGCGCGTATCAGATAGTATGGGAGACTACTCTTGATGATTACAGACAGTATGCCGATTATGACAGGTTTTTTCTCAATATATCAAACAATCAGATAGACTGCGCGATACTCCCTGAAGGCTTTTTGAGATACTGCATGGAGCTTGACGATATAGTTTATCCGCTTACCGATCTGATCGGGGATACAGACGGCAGCAGACTGTGCTTTGTGGATGGCATTCCTTATGGGATATATGTAGATGGGACCGAATGGGATAACGGCACGGCGTCAGGCAGAGCTGTGGCGTGCTTTCCTGTGACGGGTAATAATTTTGACAGATCGGTACTGCTTGCGCGTTCGATAACAGGGAGTGAATGATATGGATACAAGATATATAAAAGAAAATGAAAAATATGAGGCTCTTGTCTCAAGAAAAAACGAAAAGACAGAGTTTTATAACGGAATATATGACAGGTATAAATATCCTGTGCTCACAAGAGAACATGCGCCGCTGATATGGCGGTATGATCTGGATCCCGAAACAAATCCGTACTTTATGGAGCGACTTGGGATAAATGCGGTACTCAACAGCGGAGCGATCAAGCTTAACGGTAAATACTACCTTGTGGCGCGTGTTGAGGGCAATGACAGAAAATCGTTTTTTGCAGTCGCTGAGAGCGAGAGTCCGACAGATGGGTTCAGGTTCTGGGACTACCCTGTTGTTTTGCCTGACACTGCTCCTGATGAGACCAATGTATATGATATGCGGCTTACTCAGCATGAGGACGGATATATTTACGGAGTGTTCTGTTCGGAGAGTAAGGATAAGAGCATAGATGATCTGTCGGCGGCAGTCGCAGCGGCGGGTATAGTAAGGACAAAGGATCTCATAACATGGGAACGGCTTGATGATCTGAAAACGTTAAGATCACCGCAGCAGAGAAATGTGGTGCTGCATCCGGAATTTGTGAACGGGAAATATGCGTTCTATACAAGACCGATGGATGATTTTATCGACACCGGCAGCGGCGGCGGGATAGGCTT
>CAMNAT010000308.1 GCA_946531785.1 uncultured Oscillospiraceae bacterium | reverse complement strand
TAAAATACCCGATAACGCTCAGGTATTTGTTGCGCTCGGCGCGGCGCTGATGAATGAGGAAAATGACGAGCGCACACTGGATGACCTCACAGCGGCGCTCAAGGCGTCCAAGGGCGTTGACGCGGAGATAACGCGTATGCCAAAGCTTTTTGAAACCGCCGAGGACAAGCGTGAGTTCGATGAGCGCCACGGCAAAGACCGTGCTAAACGCGGCGATATCTCAAAGGTAAAGGGACCGGTGTTCCTAGGTCTTGATGTCGGCTCGACGACGATAAAATGTGCGGTAATAAACCGCGATGACGAGATAATCTATGAATACTATGCCAAGAACGAGGGCAGCCCCATCACCTGTGGGCTGAACATCATGCGTGAGCTTTACAGCAAGCTGCCGAAGGGCGCGTACATAGCAAACGGCTGTACCACCGGCTACGGCGAGCAGCTTTTAAAGACAGCGTTCCGCATAGACGAGGGCGAGATAGAGACGATCGCACATTACAAGGCTGCGAACCACTTCTCCCCCGGCGTTGATTTCATCATTGATATCGGCGGTCAGGACATGAAGTGCATGAAGATAAAGGACGGCGTGATCGACTCGATCATGCTCAACGAGGCATGCTCCTCCGGCTGCGGCTCGTTCATCCAGACCTTTGCCGAAGGACTCGGCATGGACAGCATATCCTTCTCAAAGGAAGCGCTCACAGCCGACGATCCGGTGGATCTGGGAACACGCTGCACCGTTTTCATGAACTCACGCGTTAAGCAGGCTCAGAAGGAGGGTGCGACAGTAGGCGACATAAGCGCCGGTCTATCCTATTCTGTTGTGAGAAACGCGCTCTATAAGGTAATAAAGCTGCGTGACACCTCGCTCATGGGCGAAAAGATCGTTGTGCAGGGCGGCACGTTCAACAACAACGCCATCCTGCGCTGCTTTGAGCTGCTTATCGGCAAGAATGTTATTCGTCCCGATATAGCCGGCATCATGGGTGCGTTCGGCTCGGCGCTGATCGCAAAGGAGCGCTGGCACGGCGGCGAATGCGATATAATCACCGCGGACGAGCTGGACTCGTTCACCTTCAAGACCACGCTCACACGATGCCAAAAGTGCAACAACCACTGCCAGCTCACCGTAACCGACTTCGGCGACGGCTCCAAGTTCGTATCGGGCAACCGCTGCGAGCGCGGCGCGGGCGAGGAGAAGAAAAACAAGGATATACCGAACCTGTTCGATTATAAATACAAGCGCGCGTTCCGCTATAAGAGCATACCCTCTGAGGATGCTCCGCGCGGCACTATCGCCATGCCGAGAGTTCTCAATATGTACGAGAACTATCCGCTCTGGTTCACTTTCTTTACCGAACTGGGCTTCAGTGTAAAGCTTTCGGGACGCAGCACGCATAAGCTGTACGAAAAGGGCATAGAGTCGATCCCGTCGGAGAGCGCATGCTATCCGGCAAAGCTCGTTCACGGGCATATCCAGGATCTTATCGACCGCGGCTACACCACCATATTCTACCCCTGCATCCCCTATGAGCAGATAGAATATAACGACGCGGGCAACCACTTCAATTGCCCGATGGTCACATCATACCCCGAGGTCATATATAACAACATGGATGTTGTGCGCGACAGCCGCATAACCTTCCTCTATCCGTTTATAAACCTCGCGGATAAGCCGTCATTCAAGCGGCAGATGGCAAAGGCGCTGAAGCCCTACTATAACATCCCGTTCAAGGAGATAGCAGACGCGGCGGAGAAGGCGTTTGCCGAGCTCAAAAACTACAAAAACGACATCCGCGCCAAGGGCGAGGAGGTCATAAAGTGGCTCGATGATAACGACAAGCGCGGCATTGTCCTTGCAGGCCGTCCGTACCATATAGACCCCGAGATCAACCACGGAATACCCGACATGATAAACACGCTGGGGTTCGCGGTGCTTACCGAGGACAGCGTTGCTCACCTCGGCCACTTAAAGCGCGATATCCGCGTTGTCGATCAGTGGGCGTACCATACGAGGCTATATGAGGCTGCATCGGAGGTCATCAAAAACAACAGACTGGAGCTTATACAGCTCAACTCCTTCGGCTGTGGTCTTGATGCGGTAACGACCGATCAGGTCATGGAGATATTACAGTCACACGAGAAGATATATACAACACTTAAAATAGACGAGGTTTCAAACCTCGGAACTGCGCGTATCCGCGCGCGGTCACTCAAGGCCGCGGTAAAGGAACGCGCTGACAGCGACTTCGTTCCCCATAAGATCGAGGATTACACGATAGACCGCGTAATGTTCACCGAGGAGGAAAAGAAGAATCATACCATCATCTTCCCGCAGATGAGTCCGACGCATTTCGGGCTGTTCGAGGCAGTGCTCCGCTCCTGCGGCTATAACGCGATGGTGCTGGAGCATGCGACGGCAGACGATGTCGAAGCGGGCTTGAAGAGTGTAAATAATGATGCCTGCTACCCATCTATCATGGTAACGGGGCAGCTTGTGAACGCGTTCATATCCGGCAAGTGCGATCCGGACAAGACCTCTGTGATGATAACCCAGACAGGCGGCGGCTGCCGGGCAACAAACTACATAGCGTTCCTCAGAAAGGCTTTAAAGGAAGCCGGCTACGGTCAGGTGCCCGTCATATCGCTCAATATCTCAGGCCTTGAGGGCAACCCGGGCTTTAAGATAACCCCGAAGCTGATAGACGGTATGCTCAAGGCTTGTACCTGGGGCGATCTGCTGCTCTCGGTATCACAGCGCATACGCCCGTATGAGATAAACGAGGGCGAAACGAACGAGGTCTATAACAGGTGGCAGACAAGGCTCTATAATGATCTGTTAAAGAACAACAAGCGCAACCTCAAGCTCAAAAAGGTGATCGACGAGATAATAGCGGACTTCGACGCCATCCCGATAGACGAGACAGTCAAAAAGCCGCGTGTCGGAGTTGTCGGTGAGATACTCGTAAAGTTCCAGCCGGACGCAAATAACGATGTTGTCGGTGTTATCGAGAGCGAGGGCGGCGAGGCGGTAATGCCCGGACTTGCGGACTTCTTCCTCTACTGCCTTTACAACAACAACTTCAAGCGCGACAACCTTGGCATGAAGGCATCGACCGCGCGGCTGTGCAACCTCGCGATCTGGGGCATTGAAAGCTTCAGAAAGCACGCGGAGAAGAAGATGAAGGCTAACCCGAAGTTCGCGTCACGCGCACCGGGACATATCGCGGAGATCGCCGAGGGTGCCAAGAAGATACTGCAGCTCGGTCACTGCACCGGCGAGGGCTGGTTCCTCACCGGCGAGATGATAGAGCTCATAAACTCCGGCGTGCCGAACATAGTATGTGTTCAGCCGTTCGCGTGCCTTCCGAACCATGTTACCGGCAAGGGCATGATAAAGGAGCTGCGCCGACAGTTCCCGCAGTCGAACATAGTCGCAATCGACTACGATCCGGGCGCATCGGAGGTGAACCAGCTCAACCGCATCAAG
>CAMNAT010000307.1 GCA_946531785.1 uncultured Oscillospiraceae bacterium | reverse complement strand
AGCGCTCCCCCACAGCTGCTTTAAGTTCATACTCCGTATCGCTATCCTCTGAAGGCTTCATATAGAACGTGTATATGCCTCTTGTAAGATTTTCAAATGTATTGCTATCCTGCCAGTTCATTCCGTCCATGCTGTATAATGCATTTTCTGTATATGTAAGCTCAACACTGGTCTCAGTACGGTTTACGACCGCGAAATCAACAGCCTCCTCCTCATCATTTGAGAACTCCGTTTCCCATGACAATAACGGAAAGCCATAATTATACATACTGTTGTCATTCGACGCGAAAGCATCGCCCAGAACAGCAACAAGATCAGTATCGGCACTTATATGCTCACCAAAGGAATTGGAGATCTCCGGCTGTTCGCCGTCAAACCAGCAGTTATCTGCAGCATCCGCTTTGTTTACAACACCTAAAACCTTGTACAACTGTTCCTTAGCAATATCCTCATAATGTGCGGCATAAATATTATAGACAGATAAAACACCCTTACCCCAGTCATCACCGCTCCCGAGCGCCACACCTACATTTTCTGCATTAAGGGCTGTTTTAATGAAAAATCCCGTAATATATGAATTCTCAAGGCTGCCTCTGAGCAGTCCTACTATGCCGCCCACATGGGCTGTGGATGCACATTTTAATCCTTCCGAAAATGTAATATTTCTTACAAAGGAATTTTGGATATGACCGTAACGCGCATACCCAACTATGCCGCCCGTATGTGACAATTCCACAGAGGAGCTGATTGTAACATCAATAAGACCTATATTTTTAACAAGACCGGCGCTGCTCTGGGCATCCAAACGGCTTATCAGCCCTACTTCCGCGCCGGTATACGCACCCACAAGCTTGAGATTGCATATAACATGTCCGCCGCCGTCCAGTGTTCCGCAAAAGCTGTAGCCCTTATGACCTATGCCAATAGGCGCAAAGTCTATATTATCCATATCAAGGTTTTTTTTCAAGGTTACCACCTTACCGGAAAATGTATCCCTTGGATATGCCGACTGGCCGGAAACTATGGCAGCTAATGCGGCAAGCTCCGCTCCGCTTGAGATCTCAAATTCTACATCAGATGTGTTGTACCAGCTGTAATCTATACTGCCGTCCCATTTATCTGTACCGTCCGAGGCAAACACTACCGAAAAGCCGAACAGCCCTGACAGAGCCGCTGATAATATTAGGCAAATCATCTTTTTCATAGGAATTCAACCCCCGCTCATTAACTATGTTTATTATACCATATTTCTACATCACATTAAATGCAGATTATTCTGTTTTGGTTGTCTTGATTTCATAAATACCGCTCCGGCTGTCCCTTAAGCACTGTTCAGAACTCTACCTCCAGACCGTCGTATGCAACATTGAATCCAAGCTTACCGGCTTTTTCAGACATATCGTCAAATAAAATATGCTCTGAGTTATGTGAAAAATGATTTATATAAAATATCGTATTTTTATCTGTGTTGCCCTGTTGCATCATTCTGTTTCTCACGATAATATTCCTCTTTATGTTCATATGCACATCATAATCAATATCCTTGAAGCCGGCAGTACAATCCATAGATACGAAATCAAAATACACCCCTCTGCATTTAAGATAATCAAATACTTCTTCAAAAAACACGCCTGTATCATGTGCATAAAGCATACATTTATTACCGCATCGAATAATGTATATAACTGCACCGCTCTGCGGGTCATGTCTCGCCGGCAATGCTGTGATTTCATAATCAAGCACAAAAAAGCTTTTATAGCACTCCACCGCGCGGAATGCTGCAACATTGTCTTTTGTTGGATCAGGCCGTTTAAACTCGCTTTTCAACTTTTCAATAACTATATCCGAGCCGTAAATATTAAATATCTGTCTGTTATATATATTGCTGTATGCCGGAAGGCGCAGATTTATATTATCCGTATATAAGTGATCTGGATGCGCATGTGTTATTATGCAGTTATGCATCTCTGAAAGGTCAAGGCCGTACATTATAGAATGCATATATGTATCCGCATTGAAATCAATAAGCAGATCCGAATTTATCAGCGCCTGAGAACGCGTCCGTATATTTTTTCCGCCTTGCTTCCTTGCCTCCGTACAATTCGCGCACTTGCAAAACAGCGCAGGCAGTCCTTCATGTGCAGATGTCCCCAGATATTTTATCTTCAACCGCGCTCCACCCTTTCCTCCGAAAGCTGATCCAGTATATCCATCATTTCGCTTATATATCTCAGCTTGAGCATCTTTACCTCATGCGGAGCATCCGTTTCTCCGGGTATCTCAAGGTTATACAGACCATCATAGCCGATTTTTTTTAGTTCTTTAAACAGAGCAACAAAGTTTATCGTTCCGCGTCCGCAAGGCATCATGTGCTGATCCTCGCGTCCCTCGTTATCGGCAATGTGTAAGGCCTTTATCAGATTTCCGCATTTACGCACAAATTTTATCAGATCTCCTCCGTTCATATTGAGATGACCTGTATCAAAGCAAACGGCAAAATGATTCTTGTCAAGCCTGTCAGTCATATACAAAATATCATCTGTATCTATCGGGAATATGTTAAGATTTTCAATGCATATCACAAGCTCTGTATCCTTTATGTAGTCTCCAAGCTCCTTCAGTGCAGCAATATTTCTTGCCAATATTTCATCTCTGCCGATACCTCTGCCTATAAATTTATCACAGTGTATCACGCAATATTTTATACCTATCACATCGTACAGATCAAGATACCGTTTCATTTGTTCAAGATCATCTTTGCTTTGGCATATTTTAAGGCTGAGAGGAACATGCCCCTGAGGCATACTGATACCGTGCGCCGAAGCAAACTCCCTGAATATCCTGCCTGTCCGGGCTATATCCACATCACGTTTAATAAGCATTTCGCCGTGCTCGTAAGATAGCTCGCAATACTTATAACCCGTTTCTTCAAACAGAGTTATCATATCCTCGGGATTTTTGTCTACAAAATAACCTGACCATACACTTTTTTTCATGCCAATCTCTCCTTGTTAATGATAATATGATTGTATCCGGCTTTAAGTGCCGATACCGTTTCCGTTTCAATTCCGTTTACGGTCATTGATTTGCCACGATTAAGCGCCGATACCTCAAATTCAGCTTTTAAGCCCTCTGGTATGATTATCATAATTTCTATGTTTTCATCATTATTATGCCACTCGGACACGAGCTTGCCATATACAGTCTGCTCCGTTACCTTAACAAATCTGCATTTGTCGGTAACATACGGTCTTATCCTGATCTGGATCTCACGCGACATATCTATATCAAGCCCACCCAAGGTTTTAAACATCTGTGCGTCAACGCTGCCAAGCATACAATGATCCTGTGATGCATTACCGACACCGCTCCAGTTTTCTGTGATTGTTGTACTCCTTGAAAGCATATCAAGCCAGCCCGGATAGTCCCTTTTCAGCATTATATCCACTGCCACATCACCACGGTCAAATCGCCGCAGCACCTCCATTACATACTGCGC
>CAMNAT010000306.1 GCA_946531785.1 uncultured Oscillospiraceae bacterium | reverse complement strand
AAAAAGTACAACCTGAAGGTCATATATGATGCGGCGCATGCGTTCGGCGTCAAGGTGAATGGTGTAGGTGTTGCAAATTTCGGCGATGCGGCAATGTTCAGCTGTCATGCTACTAAGGTATTCCATACAATAGAGGGCGGAATAACAGCATTCAAGGATGATGATATTTATAAAAAGATAGACTGTCTTACGAATTTTGGCTTTACAAGTCATGAGTCTGTAGGCTATGTAAGCACGAATGCGAGAATGAACGAGTTTGAGGCTGCAATGGGATTATGCAATTTGCGTCACATAGAAGGAGAGATAGCAAAGCGTAAGGCGGTAAATGACAGGTATGTAGAGCGTCTTGATGGAGCGAAGGGGATAATTATTCCAAAGCCTGCCGCGGGAACTGTACATAACTATTCATATATGCCTGTTGTTTTTGACGGCTATAAAGAAAGCAGAAATGAGATACAGGAAAAGCTCGGCATGGAAAACATATTCGCGAGAAAGTATTTTTATCCGCTTACGTCAGAGCTTGAATGCTACGAGGGCAAATATGCTGCGGAAACTCCTCTTGCAAAATATATATCAGACAGAGTTCTCACCCTGCCGATGTATGCTGATCTGACACTTGCTGACGTAGACAGAATATGTGATATTATTCTGAGATAAGACGATAAGCTTAACCATGAGTAATAGTATATCAATAAAGAAACATAGAATAGATTCCTTGCAGGCACTCAGAGCAATAGCTTTTCTTGCGATCTTTGTGTCGCATGTATGGACGAAACTTGGCATGTTAGGTGGATGGGGAGTATCTATATTCTTTGTGTTATCTGGCTTTGTTATGACCTATTCGTATTATGATAAAACACTGCAACCTTCTTTTAGCAACAATGTAAGGTTTTCTTTAAAGAAGATAAAGAGACTGTATTCGTTGCATATAATTATGATGGTGTTTGCATCGGTCAATATTATCAAGACTGCTGTATCCAGCCATTCAGTACACAGTTTGCTTTTCTATGGCTTTACAGTAATAACTGATTCGGTGCTGGTGCAGTCATGGTTTCCGCACAAGGATATATATTTCTCAATAAATTCGGTGGCTTGGTTTCTATCGGTATGTGTGCTTATTTATGCATTATTTCCGATGGTACTGACCAGAATAAAACGACTGACAAAAATGCGTGAGGCAATCTTGTGGATGATATTGATATTTATTATTCAGATCATCATCGGACTTGTGGTAAATAGAATCACGGTTCCTGAAACAGTATCGGATAACTTTGCGAAATGGGCAACATACATATTTCCGTTATTTAGATGCGGTGATTTTGTTATAGGCAGTTGTCTTGGTTACATATATCTGAATAAAAAGACCGATTTAAAAGCATTATATGCAACCTTAGTTGAGATAGTAACTATTGCATTGATTGTGTTTACTGTTATGGCAAGAAAGCTTACGGGTGGTATATTTGTAAATGAAGGGCTTAACCATACACAAATATATACGGTTACTTCAGTATTCATAATATACCTATTTACTTGTCAAAAAGGTTTGATAACAAAGATACTGACAAATAAAGTAACTGTTTATATAGGTAACATAAGCGCATACGCATTTTTGATACATATCGTAATGATGAAGTATATAAAGCTAATTTCGAATCATTTATTTGGAAGAAGCCCCGGTGGCTGGATTTTGTTTGTTTTGTCTTTTCGAGCACTATTATAGCTGCAGAAATATATAAACGTATTGAACGATTCATAAAAGTTAAGAAAAAAAGAGGTGAACAAAAGTGAAAGGTATAATACTTGCGGGTGGACGCGGGACGCGCCTATATCCGATGACGAAGGTAACATCAAAGCAGCTGCTGCCGATATATGATAAGCCGATGATATATTATCCGTTATCAGCACTGCTTCTGGCAGGGATAAAAGAGGTGCTCATAATTTCTACGCCGGAGGACACACCGATATATGAAGAGCTTTTGGGCGACGGCTCGCGCTTGGGTATCAGTATCAGCTACAAGGTGCAGCCGGAGCCGAATGGACTTGCTCAGGCGTTTATACTCGGCGAGGAGTTCATAGGCGACGACAGCGTTTGTCTGATCCTCGGTGATAATATCTTTTATGGAAATGACTTCACAAGAATATTGCGGAGAGCACAGGAGAAGCTTGACGGCGCAGTTATTTTCGGTTATCCGGTAAATAATCCCAAGGCGTTCGGGGTTGTAGAGTTTGATGATAAAGGTAATGTTATATCTATCGAGGAAAAGCCGCAGAAGCCTAAATCGAATTATGCTGTTCCGGGTTTGTATTTCTATAATAACGATGTTGTGGAGATTGCAAAGAATGTAAAACCCTCAGCGCGCGGCGAGGTAGAGATCACCTCGGTAAATAACGCATACCTTGAAAAGGGCAAGCTGAAGGTGCAGCTCATGCCGCGCGGCATGGCCTGGCTCGATACCGGAACACCGGGCGGGATGCTCGACGCGAGCCGGTTTGTTGAAACCATTCAGCAGATGCAGGGCTTTTATATATCGTGCATAGAGGAGATCGCATGGCGAAGAGGCTTTATTGATGATGCGCAGATTAAAGCGATAGGCGAAGAGCTTAATATGACGGAATACGGACAGTATTTGTTGTCATTGGTGGAGGAATAAAATATTTAATACTATCACTTTGAATAATGTTTAAGGGAAGTATAAGACTCGGTCTCAAAGCAAGGCAATGCTTTGAGACCGAAAATAGAGCTTATCGCCTATATCGTAGTTCCACTTTTGATGGAGGTACAGCAGTATCAGTATAGATGGTGTTAATACCGGCTAAAAGCTGTAAGGAATCATAGGCAACTTCAATGTGCTGTGTTGCTTCATAAAGCGGAGCATCGGTATAAATAATATGTTTGTTGATCGACGAGTCACATTGGATAATGATTGGTATCTTACATCCGTATGGCTCAGGATCCGGCATTGTTTCCGCAGTGTAATACCCTTTAACAGCCATAATCTTAAATCTATATTGAGGGTTGTTTGAGGGCTCGATTCCGCTTGTTGCGTGATAGGCTATGGAAACAGATATAGGCTCATCTCCGACAGTAAAAGATTTGATGCTGTTTCTGTTGGTAGCTTCTATATTTTCGCCTTTTGTATTATTCCACAGGTATAACGGCGGAACAGAATATCCCTCCAATGGAATGATCTGTACTGTGTAAGTAGTATTTGCTTCACATTGCATCAAGGCAAAGGCTCTTGTGATCCAGTTGGTCCTTGCACCTGAAATAGAATATAATCCTTTGCTGTAATTAAAGGATACTCCGTTCACAATGAACGGAATTGAAGCAGAAGGGGATGACAGATTTGCCGAGGGGTCACCTACACCTGAACCGTTTAAGGTGTTTCCATATACGCGGATGTAATCTACCGCAACAGCTTTTGATTTTCGTATTATGAGTGGCTGTGTGCCTTTTATAATACGATACGGTATAGACGGCAAAGAACGATGCTTTATATATACG
>CAMNAT010000305.1 GCA_946531785.1 uncultured Oscillospiraceae bacterium | reverse complement strand
CGTATAAATCAATAGTTGAGGATAGGGAATATATATCATTAGCCGATAGATAAAAGGAGAAAAAACCATGATTGGTGACAAGATAAATATACTCGGCGTAAAGGTCGATATGGTAAATATACAAGAGGCAGCGGACAGGATCATGGAATTCTTTGAGGAGGATAAGCTGCACAAGGTGTATACGCCCAATTCAGAGATAATCATGGCGGCGTATAAGGACGAGAGATTCCGCGATATGTTAAACGACGCGGAGCTGCTCACCGCCGACGGTATAGGCGTTGTGTACGCGTCAAGGATACTCAAAAAGCCGATAGATGAGCGCGCCGCGGGCTATGACATAGCGTGTGAGGTACTCGACAGGATAAAGGGTACCGATAAGAGCGTGTATCTTTTCGGCAGCAAGCCCGGAGTGGCGGAGCTGGCGCGGGAAAAGCTTATAGAGAAATATCCCGGGCTGCGCATCGCCGGCACGCATAACGGCTATTTCAAGCCCGAGGACGAGCCGGCGATAGTCGAGGAGATCAACGCGACGGGTGCGGATCTGCTCTTTGTATGTCTGGGCGCGCCCAAGCAGGAGGAATGGCTTTCGCGCAACGCGAAGGATCTGAAGGTACGCGTAGCTATGGGCATAGGCGGCAGCCTTGATGTGTTTGCCGGTACCGCCGAGCGCGCGCCGGAGTTCTACTGCAAGCATGGTCTGGAATGGTTCTACCGCCTTATGAAGGAGCCGTGGCGCGCAAAGCGTATGCTTGCGCTGCCCAAGTTCGGCGCAACGGTGCTTTTAAAAGGTAGGAAATTTACAAAAGAGGAACAGTAATGGGAATACTTATAGCTATCGACGGCACCGACGCGAGCGGCAAGCAGACGCAGTCGGAGCTGCTGTATAAACGGCTCACCGATAACGGGATAAAAGCGCGGCTCATATCGTTTCCGGCGTATCAAAACGACTCATCGGCGCTTGTGAAGATGTATCTTGCCGGAGACTTCGGCAAGGATCCCTCCGATGTCAACGCCTATGCCGCGTCTGTTTTCTATGCCGCGGATCGTTTCGCGACCTACCGCACCGACTGGAGTAAGGACTATGCTGACGGCGTTGTCATCATCGCCGACCGCTATGTATCCTCGAATATGATACATCAGGCGTCGAAATGCGCCGGTAATGCGGAAAAGGATAAATTCATCGCATGGCTCGAGGAGCTTGAATACGGACATTTCGGGCTGCCGAAGCCGGATAAGGTATTATTTCTGGATATGCCGACGGAAAAGGCGGCGGAGCTTATGCGTGACCGCGCGAACAAGATCGACAATTCCGGGGGCAAGGATATCCACGAGAGCAACCTCGCATATCTTAAAAAGAGCTATGAAAATGCGAAATATATCTCCGCACTCCGCGGCTGGACGCATATCTCATGCGTCCGCGGCGGTCAAGTGAGGGATATATCCGACATAAGCGACGAGGTATATAAAGAGGCTTTAAATGTAATAGAATAAAAATATCCCCTCAGCATGAGCTGAGGGGATATGCTTTTACGCTTAACCGTTTGCAACGAGGATAACAAGCACAACCGTTGTTATGAGGAACAGTATCGCAACCGTCGTTGTGAGCTGAACCTGTATCTTTTCCTTTGTTGTGCCGCCCGCTCTCTTGAAGAACGAGTCACCCATATCGGATGATGCACCCTGGATACCTCTCATACCGGGATCCTTACCCTCCTGTGCAAGCACGATGACGATAAGTAAAACCGAAACTATGATATGCAGGACTATAAATAACGTAGTCATGTCCGGACCTCCTTTTCCTGATAGATGCCGGAAGCATCTATGTAATAGCGCTATACCCATCTATTATAACATAAAAATCAGAATTTGCAAGGGATTTTTTGAATTTTTTTCGAGTTTTTTTAAAAAATACTGTACAAACAGGAACTAATTTGATATAATACCTATATGTATTGGCTAAAGGAGCGCATATGGAGCAGGAAAAGAAAGAACGGGTAATAATCTGCGGCTTGCACCGCGGACTGAGGGACAGTCTGAACGATACCACCGACGAGTCGATGCGCGAGCTTTGCGAGCTTGTGGAGAC
The DNA here is from genome assembly GCA_946531785.1 of uncultured Oscillospiraceae bacterium. Taxonomy (GTDB): domain Bacteria; phylum Bacillota; class Clostridia; order UBA1381; family UBA1381; genus Ornithomonoglobus. The sequence continues at coordinate 1,422 of CAMNAT010000305.1, read as the reverse complement.
CGCCGGCGGCGAGGTGATCGCTGAAATGGTGCAGAACAGACCGAGTCCCGAGAGCGGAACATATCTCGGAACGGGCAAGCTCAACGAGCTGCGTGACGCGGTCGCGAGCATGGAGCCGGAGCTTGTTATCTTCGATGACGAGCTGACCCCCGGACAGCTCAGGAATGTTTCTGACTATCTCAAAATACGCGTGCTTGACCGCTCCATGCTCATACTTGATATATTCGCTATGCGCGCCCGCTCACATGAGGGCAAGCTGCAGGTGGAGCTTGCGCAGCTCAAGTATCAGCTGCCGCGGCTGCATGGCTGGGGTCTGGAGATGCACCGTCTGGGCGCGGGTATCGGAACGCGAGGCCCGGGCGAAACTCAGCTTGAGATCGACCGGCGGCATATACGCACAAGGATAAACGCTCTTGAAGCGGAGCTGAAGGAGATAAAAAAGCACAGAGGTCTGCTGCGCGGTCGCAGGAAGAAGGACGGCGTTATCACCGCGGCGCTTGTGGGCTACACGAACGCCGGCAAATCGACGCTTTTGAACCGCATGACCGACGCGGGCGTGTTCGCGGAGAACAAGCTGTTCGCAACGCTTGACACTACATCAAGGCAGATCGTTTTAGAGGATAACAGGAAAATAATCCTGATCGACACCGTCGGCTTTATCCGCAAGCTGCCGCATTATCTCATAGAGGCGTTCAAGTCCACACTTGAGGAGGCCGCGGAGGCGGATTTCCTCTTGCATGTCATAGATGTGTCGTCACCCGAGACCGATAATCAGATCACCGTCGTGGAACGCGTTCTCGGCGAGATAGGCGCGGGCGGCAAGCCTGTGATAAATGTGTATAACAAATGCGATATAAACGGCGGTTATGTCCCCGCAGGGGCGAGAGCCGACAAAGAGGTGTTCATAAGCGCAAGGACCGGCACGGGACTTGATGAGCTTAAAAAGGCGGTATATGACATAGCGCCGGGCGGCAAAAGGGAATATACGCTGCTCATCCCGTATTCCGAGGGCAGCGTGCTGAGTGCGCTGCACAGCGATGAGAAGGTGCTTGGCGAGGAGTACAAGCCCGAGGGCACCGAGGTAAGAGTGCTGCTGGATAATATAACATACGGCAGATTGAAGAGGTATGACCTGTCATCCTGTTTTGGTGAGGCGTGACGGAGGGGGCAATGTCAAAAAAACAGATATATAAAACAGTTCTGGAGGAGTCGGAGACGCTGCTCGTTGAGAAAAAGTCGAAGTTCATATCCCATGTGAAGCCCGTCGATAACGAGGCTGACGCGATAGCGTATGTGAACGAGATCAAAGGCAGATATCCGGACGCGCGGCATAATGTGTATGCCTATGTGATCGACGAGAACAACATATTCCGCTATACCGATGACGGCGAGCCGTCCGGAACGGCGGGAATGCCTGTGCTC
>CAMNAT010000304.1 GCA_946531785.1 uncultured Oscillospiraceae bacterium | reverse complement strand
AATAATGAGTATATGCAGAAGGTAAACGATCACTACAAGGAGCATGGCACAGTAGTCGGCTGCCCCGGAGTAGATGATGAAACGGCGGAAAAGCTCAATAGCCGTGTAAAGGACGGACAGGAAACGCCGTATCCCGGCAGCTTTTTCAAGCAGAACTATGAGACCATGCGCAGGCTCCAGAGCAATATCGACAGGGTAGAGCAGAAGCCGGAAACACTGTTCAAGGGTTGGCAGTTTGAAGGAGGCAAGGCGGTTGCAAACCTTGCAAATAACCGCTTGCAGCTTCTGTTCAACGAGAAGCCGAATGAGCAGCAGAGGAATATGCTCAAGCAGAACGGCTTTAAATGGGCACCGACAGCCGAAGCGTGGCAGCGACCGCTTGATCCCAAGACCTTTGCGGCAGCAGATAAGATCAGCTTCATAAGACCGGCAGACGGCAGAAAGCCGTCCGATATGCAGCCGAAGCAGCCGCAAAGGAGCGCTCCGGAGAGATAAAGACGGGGAAGGAGGAAGGAAATAAAAACGACAAAACCCACTGATTTTGATAAGTTAGTTGCTATATAGTTTTGTCGTTTTTCGCTTTAAATTGAGTGAAAAAAATTTTCGGTTACTATGGAGATAAAAGTCAATAAAGAAATACGAGGCTATCGCGAGTCGATATTTTTCGGGCTGTCCATCAGACAGTCCGCCTGTTCGGTGCTTGCGGTAGGAGCAGCTGTCGGCATATATTTCGGCCTGCGTGATGTTGTTGGTAAGGAGACTGTTTCATGGCTTTGTATTGTGCTTGCTGCACCGTTCGCTGCGGCAGGCTTTTTTCAATACAACGGCATGACTCTGGAACAGTTCATTATCGCATTTATACGCAGCGAGTTTCTATGTGCCGGACAGCGACTGTACAAATCAGAAAACATTATGTTTAACGCATATAAGGAGGTACTAAATGTTCAACTTTCTAAAAAGAAGAAGAAAAAAGGAAAAAAGAAAGATACCAAAGACCGTTCAGCAGTCGATACCGGTTGATGTCATATACAAGGACGGTATTATGCGCGCCGGACGACTGTTCTCAAAGACATGGAAGTTCTCGGACATAAACTATGAGGTAGCATCTCAGAGCGATCAGACAGATATGTTTTTGGCACACGGGGCAATTCTTAACGGATTGCCCACTGATGCTACCGCTAAGATAAGCGTATATAACCGTGAGCTGCATCATGAAATCATACGGAAGATGACCGCACCGGTCAAGGACGGAGGCTATGCGGTATATACAAAGGAGCTTGAGGAGCTGTTAGGCGATAAGATGGCAGAATCAAATAATATCGTGCATGATAAGTATGTCACCATAACAGCGGAGAAGCGCAACATACAGGAGGCGCGGACATACTTTGCAAGAGTGGGCAGCGATCTTACAGCGGATTTTGCAAAGCTGTCATCGCAGATAACTGAGGTAGGCTACAAGGAAAGGCTGCGCCTGTTCTATGAGTTTTTCGGCGGCGTAGGTGAGTTCACATTCGATCTAAGAAAAGCTATGGCAAAGGGCGCACATTTCAAGGACTATATTGCACCTGACAGTATAGAGTTCAAGAAGGACTATATAAAGATAGGTGATAAGTTCGCAAGAGTGCTGTTCTTAAAGGAATATCCATCGTTCCTAAAGGATGATTTGTTATCCCAGCTTACCGACTTTTCGCGTAAGATGATGGTGTCGATAGACATTCAGCCGATACCAACAGATGAAGCCGTAAAAGAGGTACAAAAGAAGCTGTTGGCAATAGAGACCGATATTACAAAGTGGCAACAAAAACAGAATATGAACAACAACTTCTCAGCTACCATCCCGTATGAGATGGAGCAGATGCGCAGCGAGATAAAGGAGTTCATGGACGACCTCACAACGCGCGATCAGAGAATGATGTTCGTTACAATGACACTGGTACATACGGCAGATACTTTAGAGGAGCTTAATAACGATACAGAAACGATAATGTCGATAGGCAGAAAAGACCTATGTAACCTTTCGATATTAAAGTTCCAGCAGGAGGACGGCTTGAATACCGTGCTTCCGTATGGACCTATAAGAATAGATGCGATCAGAACGCTTACCACAGAAAGTACATCCGCGCTTATTCCGTATAAGACACAGGAGATAGTTGATGCCGGCGGCTTGTACTATGGCATAAATCCAATATCGCACAATCTCATAATGTGCAATCGTAAGCATCTGCTTAATGGCAACGGCTTTATCTTAGGTGTGTCCGGCGGCGGTAAATCGTTTGCGGCAAAAATGGAGATAGTAATGACGGCACTGTTCACTATGGATGATATTATCATTGTCGATCCGGAGGGTGAGTACAAGAACCTTGTTATCAACCTCGGCGGTCAGGTGGTGAAGCTCTCAGCATCATCGGAGAACCATATAAATGCTATGGATATATCCGAGGAGGGCGTATCTGATGATAACCCGATCTCCATAAAGTCCGAGTTCCTTATCTCGCTGTTCGATCAGCTTTTAAAGAATGGCGATGCAAGGTTTGGCGGCGGTGTAGGAGCAAAGGACAGATCCATCATCGACCGTTGTACTATCAATGTATATACGGATTATTTCAACGGCAAGACCGATGTTATGCCTACGCTTGCGGACTTCCGTAACGAGCTTATGGCGCAGCCGGAGCAGGAGGCTCACGATCTTGCATTATCGCTGGAGCTGTTCGCAACAGGCAGCCTTGATGCGTTCGCGCATCAGAGCAATGTGGATGTCAATAACCGTATCGTATGCTATGACATTCTGGAGCTGGGTGATCAGATGAAGTCGATAGGCTTGCTCATTATGCTTGATAACATTATGAACAGAGTTATGCTGAACCGGAAAAAGGGTAAGCACACCCGCGTATATATTGACGAGGCGCACTTATTCTTTAAGAATCCGTACAGCGCGGAGTTCTTACTGAAAGCTTGGAAGCGGTTCAGAAAGTACGGCGGACTGCTCACAGGCTTAACTCAGAATATCGAGGATTGCCTGAGAAACGACACAGCCCGCGGTATGCTTGCAAACAGTGAATTCCTGCTCATGCTGAATCAGGCACCGTCTGACCGTATAGAGCTGTCACAGCTGCTCGGAATATCGGCAGCACAGATGAGCTATATCACAAACGCTCCGGCGGGTCATGGCTTGATGAAGGTGGGCGGCTCTATCGTACCATTCGCAAATGATTTTCCGACCGATACACAGCTATATAAACTGATGTCAACGAAGCTGTCTGATGTCGCGTAAAAAGGAAAAAACACTTGTAATTTTGTGAAATATGTAGTATAATGTTTTTGGGTTGGTTGATATTAAAGGCTTAATTATTTATCCAACGGATTTCTCTTAACGGTGTATACACCGGCGGTTATGCCCACCTTTTCATTAAAAAGATATGTGTATTATATATACTCGTAGCTTTATGAAAGGAGGGATGCTGATATGATGAAGAAAATACTTCTAATTCTGTTAGAAGTAATCATTATAT
>CAMNAT010000303.1 GCA_946531785.1 uncultured Oscillospiraceae bacterium | reverse complement strand
ATTGCCGCGGAAGCAGATACGATAACTGCTGAGGCTCAGATGATGTTCGATAAGAACGAGCTTGCCGGCATGTCCTTTGCTGTGCTTACAAACGGCACAAGTGATAGCTCCAGTACACAGGGTGTATTTAATATAGATAAATGGGGCACGATCACTACATATTCAAAAGCGAACGGAACGAATGGAACAATAACTACACAAGGAAAATATGAAGCAAACAAGTGGATAAAGGTAGCTATAGAAGCCACAAAGTCCACAGGTACTATAAAGATTTATATGAACGGTGAGCTTATTGATACAAGAACGGGGCTTACAATAACAGCTTTCTATCCGGATATAAGACTCAGCGGTGAATACAGAAACGATCTTGCAGGAAAGGATACTCTTCACTATGGCTTTGATAACTTCCGCGTATACACCGGCGCATACCGTGGTGATGAGGCGGTCGAGGCTCCGGCAAGCGTAACGGCGGAGGCCGGCTCGGCAGCATCGGCGATAGGCGCAGATGCGGTCATCGACGCAAACGGAAACGCTATTGATACCATAGCTGAAGGTGCAATAGCTGTATATAACAACGGTGAGCTGTATAAGTATGTTCCGGTTACTGTCACATATCCTGTAACGGAAGAATCACTTTCGGCTCTTGAAGGCGCAGTGACCGATAACGGTGACGGTACAAAGGATATTGGCTTTGTAACAGGTGAGCTCACAGCGGAGGCGTATAGTTCATTTAATACAATACTTGCACGCTTTGACGATACAGTAAAGGGATATCCGTTTAAGGTCGCATTCCCGACAGTAATAACAGCCGGAAGTGTTTCATTAGGTATAATAATTGAAAATATTCCTGATACTATCGGCAATGTGCAGATCAAGCTGACAAGCCAGCCGATGGAATAATGAAAAGGAGGCAAACATGATGAAAAAATATATAGCTCCGGAAATAATTACAAGCATATTTGATTCTGAATCGATCATTACATCCAGCACAGGTGAGGCGCAGAATGCTATGAATGACTGGAAAGCTCAACAGACCAACGGCAATGTAGCAAGCATCAAGTATGAAGACTTCAAGGATGTGGTAAGCTTTACATTCTGATCGGCAGATATTTATGGAGCGCAGCCTTGAGACTTCGCATGCTATGCATAAGCTCCTGCGCTCCTATATTAAAAAAGCGTTCTGTTTAACTAAAACGGAAACGCTTTTTTCATAAATTCGGGAGGAATATAAATATGATTTTCAAAACAGGCGAACAGGATAAATATGACATGATATTTCCCCGTCCGGCGCGGGAGGAATACAAGGATGCATACTATACACTCAAGGAGAAATATGAGCTTGGTGATCTGCTTGAGTTTTATCGGAGCAACAAAAACGGCACCTCCGATATAGCCATAAAAAATATTACGGGAGCCGAGAGAGATGAGTATATGATAAAGGCGGATGAAAACGGGATCACTCTTTCCGCATCTGATGACGAGGGGTATTTCCGCGCATTTACATCACTGCGTCAGCTTATGCTGCGTGACCACGGCAGGGTCATGTTTTGTGATATACATGATAAGCCTCAGTTTGTCCAAAGAGGCTTCATGCTCGATATAAGCCGCTGCCGGAAGCCGAAGCCGGAGTATATACGCACGATCATAGATATACTTGCCGGACTGAAATATAATGAGTTCCAGCTCTATATGGAGGACTTCTGCTTTAAGTATTCGGCGTATCCTCAGTTTACGGAGGGCTTTGACTGCCTCACACCGGAGGATATCAAGGCGATCGAAGGGTACTGCGAGGATCGTTTCATAGAGCTTGTTCCGAATCAGAACGGCTTTGGTCATATGACAAGCTGGCTTGCCACGGATGAATTGAAGCATCTTGCGGTAACTGAGGATACAATTGATCCGCTTGATCCCGAATCTCTTGAGGTGATGGATAAGATATACGGCTCGCTGCTGCCGTATTTTAAGTCCGGGCGGGTGCACATAGGTCTTGACGAGGCGACAGGGCTGGGTAAAAATCAAACCGAAGCAGCCTGCCGTGAGCGCGGCAAGGCGGCGGTGTTTATGGAATGGCTCAATAAGCTTTCCGATCTGTGCGAGAAAAAATACGGAAAAAGCGTTATGTTCTGGGGCGATATGATCATAAATAATCCCGAATGCTTTTCTCAGATGCCGGAAAACGCTATACCGGTAGAATGGGATTATGAGGATATAAGTGCGCAGCTTGTAGACAGAAGGTGTCGGGAGCTTGCAAAGACCGGGCACAGGTTTTATGTTGCTCCGGCAACTACAACATGGCGCTCCTTTACCGGCAGGTTTGAGACCTCGGAGTTTAATATCCGATACATGGCTGAGCTTGGTCAGGAGCATGGCGCATATGGCTATCTTCTTACTGACTGGGGAGACGGCGGACATCCGCAGAATACTGTCTGGAGCTATGTTCAGATCGCGCTTGCCGCGCAGTATTCGTGGAATGTGGGCATAAAGCAGCATGGCGGATGGCGCAAGCCATACTTTTTACATGGCGCTCAGGATTACATGGATGAGTATGTGTTCGGCGCAAAAATTTCAAGGCTGCTTTGCGATATGGGAAACTACTATACTCTTGAGCCGGAGCATATAGCAGTAAGCACGATTGTTTTCAACACTGTGGATATGCCGCTTGACGAAAATATCAAGGAGGATTTCTATGATATCACAAGGATCGGAGATCCGTGCAGCTTTGAGGATATCATATGCAGGATGAAGCGTGATTTGGCAAAGGTTGAGGCGCTTGAGCTTGATGAGCTTTATAAGCGCGAGATAGCCGTCAATGTCAACATGGTGATCCTGGGAGCAGAGCTTGCCATAGGAAAGATGAACGGCGGAGTGACAAAGCAGAAAGCGGAGGAGCTGCATAGACTCATCGATGATATCATGAAGGAGCATCGCGAGGTGTGGCTTGCAAGAAATTACGAAAAGGGTATTGAGACATTTCTCGGTGTTCTGAAAAGCCGGCAGGATGAGCTTGCGGGATTTATAAAAAAATAGAAGCGGTGAGGGGATGAGCATTGATATGCTCATCCTCTCCTTCTGTTTGTTCACCTTTTTGCTAAAAATGACACTTGAATATTGCATATTGCTTTGTTAAAATTATAATAGATAGTAATATACGTAAAAAGGAGAGGGTTTGAATGAAGAAAACAAAAAAACTATTCGGGCTTTTATTGTCAGCGATGATCGTTTTACCGACATTCCCGATGTCAGCAGCTGCTGCGGGGTATGATGGTGCATATCTTGTGAATGAATCATTTCCCGAGGAGAATTTCTATTCAAATGGTGACTACAAGGATCAGAGCAACGGGATATACATATCCGGAAACACTGCATGGAAAGCGCAAAAGGTGAACGGAACCGGCGGCAGAGCCGCGGAGGATATCTCTGTATCCGGCACAGCCAACGGAACGGGTCAGAGAAAGCTGGCACTGTATCCTTTAAGCTTTTCAAACACGGCTGATGTTTTAACGGGTGAGGTATCGTTATATGTG
>CAMNAT010000302.1 GCA_946531785.1 uncultured Oscillospiraceae bacterium | reverse complement strand
TGCAGTTCCGACCTCTGCCGGAACGGGCTCGGAGGTAACACCGTTTGCGGTTATCACCGATGAAAAGACGGGCTTGAAATATCCGCTTGCCGATTATGAGCTTATGCCGGATATGGCTATAGTTGATGCAGATATGATGATGAATATGCCAAAGGGACTTACCTCCGCATCGGGCATTGACGCGCTCACACATGCGCTTGAGGCATACGCGTCAGTGATGGCTACGGAGTTTACCGACGGCATTGCATTGAAGGCGATACAGATGATATTTGACTACCTTCCGGCTGCATATAATGAGGGAGCGAAGAATGCAAGAGCACGCGAGAAGATGGCGCACGCGTCCTGCATGGCTGGTATGGCATTTGCAAACGCGTTCCTCGGTATCTGCCACTCACTCGCGCATAAGTTAGGCGCGTTCCATCATCTGCCGCACGGCGTTGCAAATGCGCTTCTGATAACCGATGTTATGCGCTATAACGCCGAGGAAGCGCCCGCAAAGATGGGTACCTTCCCTCAGTATGAGTATCCGCATACGCTTGCAAGATATGCCGAGATAGCCGACTTCCTGCATCTTGGCGGCAGGACTGATGAGGAAAAGCTTGAAAGACTGATAGCGAAGATCGAGGAATTGAAGGAGACGATCGGCATAAAGAAGACCATCCGCGACTACGGCATTGAGGAGGAGAGCTTCTTAAAAACTCTTGACGAGATGACCGAGGCGGCGTTTGACGATCAGTGTACCGGAGCAAACCCGAGATATCCGCTCATCAGCGAAATGAAGCAGATATATCTTAATAATTATTACGGCAAGGAGGCAGAATAAGATGAAGCTTGATAATCTCATATATGACCGCAACGGAAAAAAGGTCTATCGCGACGGCGACGCATCGATAAAGGTTTTTGACGAGAGCTTCAAGACCGCGGATGTTCTCAATGAGGCGCTCAACACCGCAAGGATAGAGGAAACCGGTCTTAATATCCCTAAGATCCGCGAGGTTACGAAGATAGACGGGAAGTGGGCTATAGTAACCGACTTCATCGAGGGTGAGACACTGGCGTCACTAATGGAAAAGCATCCGGAAAAGGAGGATGAGTATCTGGAGCTGTTCGTAAAAACTCAGATAGAGATACAGAACAAATCATGCCCGCTGCTCAACAAGATCCATGACAAGATGAACCGCAAGATCTCCGAAAGTGATCTTGATGCGACAACACGCTATGAGCTGCACACTCGCCTGAACGGCATGAAGAAGCACAGAAAGGTCTGCCATGGCGATTATAACCCGTCAAATGTTATTATCACTGCTGACGGTACCCCGTATGTTCTCGACTGGTCGCATGCTACCCAGGGCAACGCATCCGAGGATGTTGCAAGGACTTATCTCCTGTTCTGGCTTGAGGGCAAATGCGCATTGGCGGAGAAATATATCCGTCTGTTCTGCAAGATGACAGACACTGCGTTACAGTATGTTCAGTCATGGATGCCGATAGTTGCGGCATCACAGCTTGTAAAGCGCAACGAAAAGGAGCGCGACCTACTTGAAAAGTGGATACATGTTGTGGATTACGAATAATTATATAATAACAGGCAGCTCGCGCCGGGCTGCCTGTTTGTGAATATGGATCAAGCTATCGGTTGCTTACATCAAGGCATAGCTTGTCAAGCTGCCGGCGGTGTACATCTCCGCTTTCTTTGGTGTAGATGCGGGTGGTATCAATGCTTGAATGCCCGAGAATATCTGCAAGCCGCACAATATCCTTGTATGCGCTGTAATAGTTCCGCGCAAAAAGATGGCGGAAGTTGTGAGGAAAAACCTTCTGCTTATCGACTTTTGCTATTTCGGCAAGCTTTTTCATCTCTTTCAGCAGATTTGAGTTATCAAGAGGCTTGCCGCGACGCGTTATAAATATGCATCCGCTCTTTATCGCATGTCGTTCAGTGTAGTCTTCAAGCTGCTTGCAAAGGGTATTCGGCAGCAGGACTATCCGCAGCTTGCCCTTGTTGTCGATATATGCCGTTCTTTCTCTGACAGCTTCAACGGTTATGTATTGAAGCTCTGAAACGCGTACCCCGACAGATGAGAGCGTAATAAGTATGTGATACAATCTGTCATTTCCTGTTTTGAGCGCTGCCTTGCAAAGGCGCGAGTATTCAGCCTTTGTAAGCTCTCTGTCCTTGTCGGCAAACATGTTTTTCTGGCGCCTGATAGCGCGCAGCTTCAGATCCGGCCGCTCGGAGAATTCCATAAAGCTGTTCACAGCGGCTATGGCGGCATTGACGCTTGCAGGCGCATAATGCGCCTTAAGGTGCTCTTTGAAGCCCAGCAGCTGGTTTTTTTCGTTGTCCGGCTCTGCTCTGCCGAGCCATTCTGTGAGCAAAGCCGCAACATGCGCGTACTGCTCGGCTGTTCTGGATGAGCGCTCTGCTTGCAGCAGATATTCCTTGAATTCCTCTACACTTTTAGCTTTTATCATTAAAATGACCTCCTATGTATGATTTGTGTATGTGTATTTTATCACATATCAGCATAAACCGTGCGGCAAATATTGATGAAAAAAGCTTGCAAAACTAAAAGTTCTATGGTAGAATAGAAAAAAATAGAAAACAAGCTGCCACCGGGTAGCGGTGCGAAAGCACCTGCAGTTCGTCGTTAGGTCTCAGAAGACGGACAGCGGGTGCTTTTTTGAGGATGTGAAGAGTATGTTTAAAAGAATAATTTTATCAATAAAAGGACTTACAAGGTTTGAATGGATGCTGTGGGCGTGCTCTATGCTTGTCATCCTGATCTCGTTCATGTTTCTGAGGGACAGGGATTATCTGACGCTTTCCGCGTCGCTAATTGGTGTGACTGCGCTTATATTCGTTGCAAAGGGTGATGTGCTCGGACAGGGGTTGACGGTGGTGTTCAGCGTATTCTATGCCGTGATCGCGCTGTCGTACCGGTATTATGGCGAGATGATAACATATATGTTTATGACCGCGCCCATGGCGGTGCTTGCCGTTATCTCATGGATAAGGAATCCATACAGCAAAACCGAGGTCAAGGTCAACAGGCTTGGGGGGAAGGAGATAACACTGCTTGTTATTCTTACAGCGTTAGTGACAGCGGCGTTTTACTTCATATTAAAAGCGTTTGATACTCCTAATCTCGGTGTAAGCACTCTTTCGATCACGACCAGCTTTTTAGCCTCATATCTTACATTCCGGCGCAGCCCGTTCTATGCGCTGGCGTATGCATCAAACGATCTGGTGCTTATTGCCTTGTGGATCATGGCATCGATAGAGGATATGAACTACTTTCCGATGGTTATGTGCTTTGTAATGTTCTTTGCAAATGATATGTACGGCTTTATAAATTGGTCTGCGATGAAAAAAAGACAAAATAATTCAGAAAATTTAAAAAAAACTCTTGACAAATGAATTCAAGTGTGTTAATATATATAAGCTGTCGGCGAGAACGGCAGCTGATATATTTCAAAAATATATTGTTTGCACATTGAAAAATGAACAGTGTGAGTTCTTGAACATCTGAAAAGATGTAA
>CAMNAT010000301.1 GCA_946531785.1 uncultured Oscillospiraceae bacterium | reverse complement strand
CCAAGCGCAACGCGCGTCTTTATCGAGCCGCCCCCATTGAGCCCCTCGAACTTTACGCAGACCTCCGCGTCGTCGGGGCCGGTCATATGGCTCAGTTTTATGACGGGGGTATTCCCCACCGCCTCAAGTATGTTATTATATATCATTTATACTACTCCAAATCAGTTATCTTTGCTATGATATGATACCACAAATCATGCGGTTTGTCAATTTATATACGAAAAAAATAACCAACCATTACAAGCCCTTTGCCAATATATATTATTAAGGCAGGTGTTTTTATGTTAAACATGATATTTGAATGGCTGCGGACGGTCGTGCTGATGGCGGGATATGTCTCCGGCAGCGCGTCGTTCCCGCAGCCGCTCTCGTCCGAGGAGGAAGCGGAATACCTCAAACGCTTTTCCGAGGGGGACGAACGGGCGAAAAATATACTTATCGAAAGGAATCTGCGGCTCGTTGCGCATATAGCGAAAAAATACAGCGACGAGCGCAACGCCGAGGATCTTATCTCTATCGGCACGATAGGGCTGATAAAGGCGATAAACACATTCCAGGTATCAAAAAAGAAAAAGCTCTCATCCTACGCCGCGCGGTGCATTGAGAACGAGGTGCTTATGTACCTGCGCAGTCTGCGGCGCGAGAAGCGCGAGGTGTATATGGACGACGGGATCGGCACCGACACCGACGGCAACAGCCTCACGCTTGCGGATATCCTGCCCTCCGGCGAGCCGGATATCGCGGACAGAGTATCGGACAGCATCGAGTCAAAGCGGCTCTATGCGGCGCTTTCGCGGCATCTTGACGCATCGGAGCAGTATATCATTACCCACCGCTACGGCCTTGGCGGCAGACCGCGCCGCACTCAGCAGCAGATAGCCGACAGCCTCGGCATCAGCCGCAGCTATGTCAGCCGCATAGAAAAGCGCTGCATAGAGAAGCTTTCAAGAGTGTTCGGAGCGGAAAAATAAAAAAAAGCCCGCGCAGCCGGGAGAGATTCAGACTGCGCGGGGTATTATGTTTTACCTTGTCAAGGGCGTCCCCTTGATGTGGTGTTTGTGATTTATTAAGACTTGAATTATTTGTCCTGACAGGAAAAATTATCTGAAATCAAGTATATTATCTGTTGCAACCTTTGCATTGTTGATTATTGTTCCATGCGTAGTTGCAGCTGAATCTGACCCATTGGTCAGGAAGTCATTAGCCTGCTTCAATGTGGAGTCCGTTACAACGACGTTCTCCGACTCAAACATAGCTATGTTCATTTCCGGAATATTAAACTTTCTCATTGTAATTACCTCCTTTATCATTCTACTACCGCTGTGAAATTACTTATTTGCAGATCTACAAGTCCCCGAACGATAGCGCCGAAAACGATAGTTGCATCTGTCATTGTAAGATCGCCTGCATACTGCGGAGCGCTTTCATTATATGACAAACCAACCTTTGTTACTGTGCCTGTTGTCTTAACAAATACCTTTGCTGCTGTAACATCCTCATCTGCCTTTGCATCTGTATCTTCTGCTGCAAACTTCTGATAGGAAATACCTGTTACCTCAGCTGTAGGACCTGCGGGAAGGTCTGCTGTCTTTGTAAGAAGAACATAATCAAGACCCATATTCCAGTCTGATGTTGCAAAACTTAAAGTATTGCCTGCTTTGAGAGTAACATCTACATTAGATAACTCTGAACCTCTGTATGCGTTATAGTATGTATCTGTTATATCCCAAGAGGTATCACCGCTTGTTGCTGTGATTGTCACTGAAGTACTGTTGCTTGACTTACAAACTAAACCTGTTTTAACAGTATATACACCATCCTCAGGAACTGTAATTGTTACAGCTTTTTGGTCAAGCCTTCTCCTTCCCTTGCCCATTGAGTATGCGCCTGCGTTAGTTGCTTCATCTACATAGCCGCCATTGTCTTCAGCTTCAAAGAAATAGCTCTTTAATCCGCTTACAGCAGTTACAGGCACATTTACAGATGTTGTACCCTCAACAAGAGCTACTGTTCTGTTATATGATGATAAATCTGTTGAGTACACATTGCCGCTTGCATCCGTTACATATGCGGGGAGATAGAAGATATCCGATGTATCGCCCGATACCTTACCTGCTGCTGATATGTCGATATTTGTCGAAGTAACTGTTGAGCCGTCGCTTGTATAGTTGATCGCAATTGCTGTAGCCGCACCCGGATCCGGAGCTGTTGTTGTTATTGTTATATCATCAAGATATACTGCACCCAAATTACCGCTGCCATTAGTCGCATATCCATAGACCAAAAGCTTGTCATATGCCGCACCTTCAGCAAGAGTACCGTTAGTGTTATATGTATCATCACCGGCTATCGATGCAGTCCATGTGCCGGCTGCAACATTAACGGTATCAGTAACCGTTACCCAGTGATTTCCGTTTGCCCAATCACTTACAAACGAACGGTTTCCGCCGGATGTAGCTCTGATATAGTTGTCAGTGAAGTGACCTGCAGAACCGATCATAACGGATGTTGCATCATAGCCATATCTTGCAAATGTAAAATTCGTCAGATCAGCTAAACCAAGCGACCATCTTACATCAGTAGTATACGGGAAATATGCCTTATATGATACCGTGTATGATGTGACATCCGCCGGAATCAGCGATGACAGATCATAGTATACATATGCGCCGCTTCCGTTTCCGGAGTTGTTTGCTGCCGAATAAAGAGCGGCTGTATTTGTTTCATCTGTCGGATCAGCAGCGGCTGCATCGACACTCCATCTTGATGTAGTCGGTGCTGCCGGCGATGTTGTACTAAAGTCATATGTTGTAGTCGTTTGAACATCTGCATTTACCGTAACAGCCATGCCGGCAAATGCGCTTGCGGCGATCGTGAGGGCACTTACGCCGCTGATGAATTTTTTAAAATTCATTGTTAAAATTTCCTCCTTTTTAAATTTTGTCTTAACTTCAAGAGCATTGTACGCTGCTCTCTGGCGTTCTCTCCTCTTTCTTTGCGGCACCGCTTTTCCGCCACAGCCTGCTGTCCCGTCGGACGCATGCCGCGCGGCTACGATACCGCTATAATAACATCCTGCGCCGTCTCTCTCATTCGGAACGTCTCCCGAAACGGCTCGGATGGTATTAACTTGAATTTTTATATTTATTTATATTGATTTCCTGTTTTTGTTGTGATATGATATATTTAATATATATCCGTATATCAGCCGCAAAAGGAGTATGCGTTTTGTGCAGCTCGTTGGAGCCCTAATTCCAAACAATGAGCTGCCTGCTTCAATACGGATATATACCGCCGGGTATGTTCCTTTTTGGTGCGCTTTTCTCTTATATCTATTTGGCTGTCAGACACAAGGGAGCTTTGCGCCCTTTTCGGAGCATTGGCTGAATAGCACTGCCGAAGAAAATGAACTTCAAAAGAACTCCGGCAATGATATTTTCATATTAAACAGCCCTATCAGACATTACCGCCGGCAATGTCTGGACATATTATTAATGTATCTAAAGCGTTAACAGCTACCGGCAACGCTTTGCGTTGTTAAGTATTGTACTTAAAAATA
>CAMNAT010000300.1 GCA_946531785.1 uncultured Oscillospiraceae bacterium | reverse complement strand
GCTGTCGGCTATATCAAAGCCGTCGCAGATCAAAAGCTCTGTTCCGGGTATCTGAGTGGCGCTTATTCCGTCTCTTTTGAACCTGTCTTTAAGCTCCACCGCGTTGTTTTTAAGAATATTTGCGCGGATTATGAGCCTCGGCGGCTCGTTAAGAGCCTGCATAACAGACTCAGTCCGTTCATGAAAATTATCCATAAACAGCCTTGCCATTTCAGAAGTATATGAGTATTTAACCGCCAAAAATTCCGGTGTGCCCTCCGCAGGATAATATATCACCTTTCCGTCACGGATAAACGAGCGGAGAACAGCATTGACGAATCCGCTTGCGTGCTTATTTTTCTTTCTCGCAAGCTTTACGCTTTCGTCAACAGCCGCGCGATCCGGTATCTTATCGGTATATAACAGCTGATACAGACCAAGCTCAAGGATGAGCATGATGTTCTTATCTATCTTGTTCAGCCTTATGCTTGAATACTTTTTGATTATATAAACAAGCGTGAAATGCCTTGAGACCACGCCGTAAACAAGGTTTGTAAGCAGCGCTTTTTCACGCGGCTCCATCCCACGGTTTATAGCAAGTCTTTCCTTCAACGCAAGATTTGAATAAGCGCCGTTATATATTATATCATATAAGGTCAGAAGCGCCGCCTCGCGTGCTTTTATCATTTTCTGTTACTCCTGCTGTTACCCATGATTATTAGTACGAATCTTAAAATTGTGAGAGCCGTTGATGCCGCCGATACAAAATATGTCATTGCCGCAGCCGTAAGCACTTTTCTTGCTCCCTTCAGCTCATCCTCATCGAGCAATGCCATGCCCTCCAGCGTCTGAAGCGCCCTTGCGCTGGCATTTGTTTCGGTAGGTATCGTCACAAGCTGAAATGCAAGAACCGAGCAATAAAGGATCACACCAAACATTGATAAACCCGTCTGGCTCAGTATAATTCCGATAAATATAAGCGGGATAGCCGCATATGAGCATATATTAACTACGGGAACTATACTGTTTCTGATCTTTATCGGAGAATAACCCACGGCATGCTGCACGGCATGACCGCATTCATGTGCCGCTACTCCCAGCGCAGCGATCGATGCTGAATTGAAGGTAGAGTCCGAAAGACTTACAATGCCTGTCTTAGGGTTAAAGTTATCGGATAATTCTCCCGATATATGCTGTATCTGAATGTTATATAAGCCATTTGCGTCAAGTATCCTTCTTGCACACTCCGCGCCTGTGATACCGCGCCTTGATCTGACCTTATCATATTTTGCAAATGTGTTTTTTACATTTGCAGAAGCGATAAGAGTGATAACTATGCCTATTATCACAAGAATATATGTCGGATCGAACCAGCACAATCCATGCATTCCATAACCGCCATAATAACCTGATGTTTGCGATGCCGCCGCAAATACTGTCAACATAAGATCACTCCTTCTTTTATCTCATGTCCTCTTGCATAATCCTCGGCATTCATTCTTTTTGAGCCCGCAAACTGCACAGACCTGAGATACAAGCCCTTTTCACCGCATGCAACAAGGATGCCTTTTTTCTTAACTACTCCGAGTATTTCACCGGGGCTTCCATCAGCATCCGTGATCTCGGCTTCATATATCTTTACCGTATTTCCCTCATATGATGTTATAGCGCCCGGGTACGGATTCATACCGCATATAAGCTTTGATATCTCAGATGCAGACATGGTCCAGTCGATCATCGCTGTCTCCCTGCTTATCATTGACGCATATGTTGCATTTTCATCATTCTGCTTTCTGTATACGGCTGTTCCTGCTTCTATGGAATCAATGGTTCCCACAAGAAGCTTTGCGCCGATCACGGCGAGCCTGTCAAAGAGCTCACCTGATGTTTCATACTCACCTATAGGCGTTTCCGCAACAGAAATAATATCTCCGGTATCAAGCCCATAGTTCATGCGCATGATCGTTACTCCGGTCTTATCCTCGCCATTGATCACAGCCCACTGTATAGGCGCTGCTCCGCGATACTTCGGCAGCAGCGATGCGTGTACATTGATGCATCCGTATCTCGGATAATCAATTATATAATCAGGCAGGATCTTTCCATATGCCGCAACAACTATCATATCCGGTGCAAGTCTCTCCAGCGTTTCGTAAAATGCTCTGTTTTTAAGAGTTGTTGGCTGAAAGACCTCTATGCCATGCTCCTCCGCCTTCAGTTTTACATCTGTCGGCATAAGCTTATGTCCTCTGCCCTTCGGCTTATCCGGCTGCGAAACAGCGCCGACGATCTCATGATCTGTTTTTACGAGTTCATCAAGAACGCACGCCGCAAAATCCGGAGTTCCCATAAATAATATTTTCATTTATATATTCCTCAGTTTTCGAGATATTTAGTTACCTTTTCCGTAAACACATGACCGTCAAGATGATCACACTCATGGCAGATCGCGCGAGCCAGCAGTCCCTCACCCTCGATTATAAAGGTTTTGCCGGTCCTGTCCTGCGCTTTTGCCTTTACATAGTTAGGTCTCTCCACTTCACCGAACAGTCCAGGGAAGCTCAAGCAGCCCTCGTTGCCGTTCTGTGTTCCGGAGGTCTCAAGTATCTCCGGATTTATCATTTCTATCTTTTCATCCTCTATCTCAATGACAACTGCGCGCTTTATAATACCCACCTGCGGAGCGGCAAGACCTACTCCCTCCGCCTTTTCCATGGTCTCAAACATATCATCAAGCAGGATAGCAAGCTTATCGTCAAATTTCTTTACTTCCTTGCAGCGCTTTTTCAGTATTTCATCATCACGCAGTCTCAGCTGTCGTATAGCCATATCAAATTCCTCCACGATCTTATGTATGATATACCGATATCAGTATATCATCATCGGATTTTTATCTATTGAGACCTGTACGGAGCTGAATTTCTTCATAACATCCGTATTGGCTCTTATCAGCCGGTCATTCAGAAGATCGGCATTTTCACACTTAAATATAATCTGCCATCTGTATTTGTTTTTTATTCTGGATATTCCCGACGGAATAGGTCCAAGAATGGCAATTTTCTGTTTTATTTCATTAATATCCCCGAAGCCGTCACGGAATAACGTCGCGGCTTTTCTTGTCTCTTCATTATCCTCAGCGGTCAGTCTTACACATATCATCTCAGAATACGGAGGATACCACATGAGTCTGCGTTCCTCATCGGTGCGTTTGTAGAAGCTTCTATAGTCATGTGTTTTTACAAGCTGGATAACAAAATTCTCAGGATCATATGTCTGTATGATCGCGCGTCCCTGCTTGTCGCCGCGTCCTGCGCGTCCCGAGACCTGTTCAAGCATGTCAAAGGTACGCTCTCCGCTCCTGAAATCATTAATATGAAGCATAGTATCAGCGCTCATAACACCAACTAGGGTGACATTTGCAAAGTCAAGTCCCTTTGATACCATCTGAGTACCGATCAGAATATCTATCTTTTCTCTTTCAAAACGGTCAAGGATCTGCTTATGAGAATTTTTCCTTACCGTAACATCAGCATCAAGCCTGATCGTTGACGCGCCCGGGAACAGTCTTTTGACCTCCTCCTCCACACGTTGAGT
>CAMNAT010000299.1 GCA_946531785.1 uncultured Oscillospiraceae bacterium | reverse complement strand
TTTGGAGACGTATCAAAATAAACTTATGTTTGTTTTGATGCGTCTTTTTGTTTTATTTTTCAGTAAGGTAAGGTGATTTGATTGTATAATTTTTTTGTTGACGGCGATCTCATATTCGCCATACGGATGATACTCGCTGCGATATGCGGAGGTTTTCTCGGCTATGAACGCAAACACCGTGGGAAGAGCGCGGGTATCAGAACACATCTTGTAGTTGCAACGGCTTCGGCGCTTATGATGATAGTTTCAAAATATGGCTTTAATGACATGGTTGGTGTGGCGATCAATTATCGTCTTGACCCGTCAAGAGTTGCAGCGGGAATCGTATCAGGAGTCGGCTTCCTCGGAGCAGGCATGATATTCATACGCCGCAAAACTCCTCAAGGGCTTACTACCGCCGCCGGGATATGGGCAACCTCCGGTATAGGCATGGCGATCGGAGCAGGGATGTATGCAGTCGGTATGACCGCAACAGCTCTTATATACATAGCACAGCTTATACTGCACAAAGTCCCAAAGGAAACAAATATTTATAAAAAAGAAGAGGGTGACAACAATGATGTATGATGTTGTGATTATCGGAGCGGGTGTTGTTGGCGGTTTACTTGCAAGAACACTTTCCGAATATGATCTCAAAATATGCATTTTAGAAAAAGAAAATGATGTGGCTATGGGTGCATCAAAAGCAAATTCCGGAATCGTCCATGCCGGATTTGACGCGAAAAAAGGCTCTTTAAAAGCGCAGCTCAATGTGCGCGGTGCAGAGCTTATGCCTCAGATCGCAAAGGAACTCGGCGTTAAATATAAAAACAACGGCTCGCTCGTTGTCGGCTTTAATGATGAGGATATACAAACGATACAGTCTCTTTACAAGCGCGGATGCGCAAACGGTGTTAAGCGCCTTCGGATAGTTGGCAAAAACGAGCTGCGTGAGCTTGAGCCTAATATTTCAGATAATGCAATATGCGCGCTCCATGCGCCAACCGGTGCTATAATATGCCCGTATGAGCTTACAATAGCCGCTATCGGCAACGCTATGGATAACGGAGCGGAACTGAAGCTGAATTTTGAGGTCAAGGATGTAACTGAGATAGACGATGGCTGGGAAATATCCTCAGATACAGAAACGATACGCTCACACTTTGTTGTAAACGCGGCGGGACAGTATTCTGATATAATCGCAAAAATTGCAGGCGACACTTCCTTTAATGTCCACCCGAGGCGCGGCGAATATATGCTGCTCGACAAAGAATGCGGCGGACTTGTTTCGCACACTATTTTCAGAACCCCAACAAAGATGGGCAAGGGCATACTTGTTTCCCCTACTGTGGACGGTAACCTTCTCGTAGGTCCTACATCAGAGGATATAACAGACAAAACCGATACATCAACAACAGCAGAAGGATTTTCAAAGCTGTTCAGAGAGGATACAGTAAAGAATATACCGTTTAATAAGACAATAACTTCATTTTGCGGCCTGCGCTCAATAGGCAGCACAGGCGATTTTATACTCTCCTCCTTTAAGCGGGGATTCATAAATGCCGGAGGGATCGAATCACCCGGTCTCTCCGCCTCTCCCGCTATTGCCGAGTATATTATAGATATGCTAGGAGTGCATGGCTTGGTACTTATAAAAAAGAATGACTATAGCCCATACAGACGCCCTGCGCATTGGTTCAGAGAAGCATCCATTGCCGCAAAAAATGCGACAATTGCGCAGAATCATTCATACGGCAGAGTTATATGCCGCTGCGAAACTGTTACGGAAGGCGAAATAATAGAAGCGATCCATACAAATCCGGGCGCGCGTGATCTTGACGGGATAAAACGCCGAACAAGGGCACAGATGGGCAGATGCCAGGGCGGCTTTTGCATGCCGTATATAGCAAATATTTTAGCCCGCGAGCTGGGGATAGACCGCAAAGATATAACTAAATCAGGCGGCAGCTCGCATATAATATGCGGAAGGACAAAGGAGATATCATAATGACAGACTTGGTTATTATTGGCGGAGGTCCCGCCGGAATGAGCGCAGCTGTTGCTGCCTATGAGCAAGGCATCAGAGATGTACTCATTCTTGAGCGTGACGCAGCCCTTGGCGGGATATTACAGCAGTGCATACATAACGGGTTCGGTCTGCATAAATTCGGCGAGGAGCTTACAGGTCCGGAGTATGCCTGGAAATATGAGCAGCTTGTTAATAAGTATGATATACCGGTAAAGCTCAATACTATGGTGCTTGACATTACAGAGGATAAAATTATCACCGCAACCAATGCCGTGGACGGCATATTTCAGATACAGGCAAAGGCAATAATACTTGCTATGGGCTGCCGCGAGCGTGCAAAAGGAGCTTTAAATATCGCCGGTACACGTCCTGCCGGAATATACAGTGCCGGAACCGCACAAAAGTTAGTTAATATTGAGGGCTATATGCCGGGCAGAAATGTTGTCATTTTAGGCTCAGGCGATATAGGGCTTATCATGGCGCGGCGGATGACCTTAGAGGGCGCAAAGGTTCATGCAGTATGCGAGCTTATGCCGTATTCAGGAGGACTTGCAAGGAATATTGAACAGTGTCTTAACGATTTTGATATCCCTTTGAAGCTCAGTCATACTGTTATAGAGATACACGGCAAAGATCGGCTTGAAGGCGTTTCCATTGCTCAGGTGGACGAGCACCGCAAGCCGATAATGAGTACATCCGAATATATTCCTTGTGACACGCTGCTGTTATCCGTTGGACTTATACCTGAAAATGAGCTTTCAAAGTCTGCTAATATTGAGCTTTCGCCTATCACTGGCGGCGCAATAGTCGATCAAGACAGACAGACCTCCGCTGACGGTATATTTGCGTGCGGGAATGTGTTGCATGTTCACGACCTTGTTGATTTCGTTTCGGAAGAGGCTGAGATAGCCGGTAAATGCGCTGCTGAATATATATATGGAAAAAGGTCAGATTCTGTAGCTGTCAATATTAAACCAGATGAAAAAATACGCTATACAGTACCGCAAAAAGTGACGGCAAAAAAGGATATAACTGTATATTTCAGAGCTTCGGATGTGTTTCGGAATGTGAAGATTAAAGTGAAGAACGGAGATCATATATTATTCTCAAAGAAAAAGCAAAAAATTGCTCCCGGCGAGATGGAAAGCATCCGGCTTAAAGCGGATGTCTTTGACGGAGCAGATGAAATTATTTTAGAAATGGAGTTGCTTTAATATGCTTAGAGAGCTTACCTGTATTGTATGCCCTATGGGCTGTCAGCTAAAAGCAGAGATCACGGACAACAAGATCGTAAATGTGAGCGGTAACACATGTCCAAGAGGCAAGCAATACGCCATCAATGAATGCACCGATCCACAGAGGACTGTTACGACCACAATGCGGTGTGCCGGAGGTGTTGTGTCGGTCAAAACAGACCGCACCATATCAAAGGATAAAATCTTTGAGTGTATGAAAATTATAAATTCTCATTTTGCGCCCTTGCCTATTCACGTCGGTGATGTTATAATAGAGAAAGCATGCGGCGCAAATATCGTCGCAACCCAAAATAAGGAGGAGGCAGTATGAACGAT
>CAMNAT010000298.1 GCA_946531785.1 uncultured Oscillospiraceae bacterium | reverse complement strand
AAGAAAAGGCTTAAACTGCCTCGTTAACACGTAAATATGCGTGTTTAACATAACCTTTCTGTAAAGCGAGGGACGGCTCACACCGTCCCTCGTCTTTTTATATTATTCAGCTTTATTCAGCTATTTTTAACGCAGCCGCGCCGTGATCCGCGCCGAATGCCGGCACCGTGATCATGGCGGACAGCATACCTATCCGGCTCTATCGGGGGGAACGGGCTTGAATATCGCCCGCTCCGAGCGCGTGACATAGATAAAGAACGCGATCGAAAATACTATCAGCGCCGCGGCTACCGCCTGCGATATGCCCAACACATTCGGAATGAGGTAAAGTATATACGCCGGATCGCGCATCCCCTCTAAAAACAGCCTGCCCAGTGAGTACCAGAACAGATAGAACGCCAGCACCTGTCCGTTTTTTGTTTTTCTGTCGCGGATAAAGAGCATTATCACAACTCCGGCAAGGCTCCACATGGATTCGTAGAAGAACAGCGGCGCGACGGGGGGCGCGCCGTTTATGCTCATGCCGAAGATAGAGGTCGTCGCTCTGCCGAACACCTCGCAGTTCATAAAATTGCCCCAGCGGCCTATCGACTGCCCAAGCAGCATACCCACCGCGATGACATCGAGCGCGTTAAGAATATTGATCCTTTTCACCCTACAATATATAGTGGTCGAGATGATACCGGCGATAAGTCCGCCGTAGATTGCGAGCCCGCCCTCCCATATGCGGAAAATGCCCATGATATCCCCGGCAAACTCATGCCATGAGAATATCACATAGTATATCCTCGCGCCGATTATGCCCGATACTATGCCGAAAATGGCGATATCGGAGATATGATCCTTTTTTATGCCGCGCTTTTCGCAGCCGAAGGACGCGAGCGCAAGCCCGGCGAGAAAGCCGCAGAGGATTATGAGCGCGTACCAGTATATTTCCTTATTAAATATCGTAAAGGCAACGGGGGATATCTGAAAGCTGAGCCCGAGCGCCGGGAATGAAATATTATTTACCATAAAAACCTGCATTTCCTTTCCAGAATTTAGTTAAAAAACGACCATTGTATAATTAGTCATGTTTTTGGGTAACAAGTCTGATATTTTTGTAAAATTTCTGAAATAAAAATTTCAAAAACCTATGTACAAATTGTAATATCTGTGATATAATTAATTCAAACACAAGATATTGTGTCAGACAAGGTTACATAAAGCCATATATACAACCGCAAAACGGCTTTGTTAAGCTAATTATACTCCTTAAGCACAGGTTTTACAAGCGTAAGAGGTAAATTTTAAAAAAGATTTAAAATTTGTCAAAAACCTCTTGCGTTTTTGGAGGCTATGGTGTATAATGAGTACATGTGGGAGCAAAATGGAGCGATTGGGAGCAAGATTCACCCGAAAACCCCGTTTTGGGAGAGCATGTATCGGAAAGGGCGGTGATATATATGGTCATGTTCGTTGATGAATACGAACGGCAGCTTGATGAGCGCGGCAGGATAATACTGCCATCGAAGCTCAGAGAAGCCGTGTCCGGCACCGTATATATTACTCAGTCGCCTTCTGAGAAATGCTTGCATCTGTATACGGCTGAGGAATGGGAAAGGCTTGCGGAGAAGGTAAGTCAGCTTCCTACCGCGACAGATGGGAATGCGGCTGCTTTTGTGCGGCATTTTTTCGGAAAGGCAACGGCGGTGACGGTCGATAAGCAGGGGAGGATACCCATTGCAAAGCGGCTCATCGATTTTGCCGGACTTAAAAAGGATGCAATGCTCATAGGTGCCAACACGAGGCTGGAGATCTGGGACGCAGAGACCTGGGACAGATACCAGAAGGCGCTTGGCGACAGCTTCATGACGGACGGCATACTGAAATATAACCTCAACATTTAACGGAGGTGCGATATGGAATTTTCGCACTATTCTGTGCTGCTACGGGAAAGCGTCGATCTGCTCGATGTGCATGAGGGCGGCATATATGCCGACGGCACGATGGGCGGCGGCGGACACAGCGAGGCGATACTCTCTCGCGGCGCGGGACGGCTGATAGGCATAGACCGTGACACGGACGCTATCGCGGCTGCGAAAAAACGGCTCGCAGCATATGGAGATAAGCTGACGGCGGTACACGCCAATTTCTCTGAAATAAAGAGGATACTTAATGAGCTCGACATAGATATGCTCGACGGCGCTGTGCTCGATCTGGGCGTAAGCTCGTATCAGCTCGACAATGCCGAACGAGGCTTCTCGTATATGCATGACGCGCCGTTGGACATGCGTATGAACCGCAATGATGCGCTCACCGCTTATGATGTGATAAACAACTACAGCGAGGACGAGCTGTGCCGTATATTTTTTGAATACGGCGAGGAAAAATGGTCAAAGCGCATAGCGAGATTCATTGTGGAGCGGCGCGAAAAGAAGGAAATAATCTCAACGGGCGAGCTTGCCGATATAATCAAGGCGGCGATCCCGCAGCGGGCGAGGCAGGACGGCGGACATCCGGCAAAGAGGGTGTTCCAGGCTGTCAGGATAGAGGTAAATAACGAGCTGAAAATGCTCGAGGGCGCGATAAGGGACTTTGTGGATGTCATAAGACCCGGCGGCGTGCTCGCGGTGATAACCTTCCACTCGCTCGAGGACAGGATAGTAAAGCAGACCTTCGCGTCATTGGCGCAAGGCTGTATCTGCCCGAAAAGCTTCCCGGTCTGTGTTTGTAACAACAAGCCGAAGGTGAAGCTTCTGACACGAAAACCCGTATTGCCCGGCAGCGCGGAGCTGGAGGAGAACAGCCGTTCCAAAAGCGCGAAGCTCAGGGCGGCACTCAAGCAATAGAAACGGAGAAGAATGTTTTGACTTACGGAAATTTAGCCTATAAGCACGATTATAGTTCAGCTGAGGCGGAACCGAATACAAAAGCAAAACAGAATAGAGCAAAACGACCTAAAAAACAGGCGGTAAAGGGACTGAGCTTTCCGGCAAGGATAGCTTGCGTTATAGTGGTCTCGGCATCGGCTGTGTTTATGGTGTCTCAATTTATAAAGGTAAACGAGTCGCAGACGGCGCTCTCCACGGCGCAGGAGAACTATCTTTTTGAGGAGTCTGTGACGGCGCAGAAGGCGTTTGAGCTGGAGCAGAGCATCGACCTTTCCAAGATCGAGAAGGAAGCGACCACAAGGCTCGGGATGCAGCGCCCGGAAAAGCACCAAATAGTCTATGTCGATATAAAGCGTGACGATACCACCGACATGACTGCGGACAAGGTAGAGGGCTTCGGCAACAGGCTCGCATCCGGCATCAAGGCGTTTTTCGGGAATATTGTGGACTTCTTCAGCATATAAATAGTATTGCAAAACATAGTCGCTATGTTAAGGGAATGATATAATTGAAATTACCGGAAATAAGCAGCATCAAAAAAAGAGCGATCGCTGTTACAACCTTAGTTTTTATCGGCTTTGGCCTTGTCGGAGCCAGAATGGCATGGTGGCAGATCATCAAGGGTGCCGAGATGGCAAAGCGCGCGAAGGAGATACAGACCTCCTCGACCGTAGAACGCGCGGGTCGCGGCACTATTTTTGACCGCAACGGCAAGGTGCTTGCCGAGAGC
>CAMNAT010000297.1 GCA_946531785.1 uncultured Oscillospiraceae bacterium | reverse complement strand
CCGTTTTCCGTTCCCGAAAGAATTTCGCATCCTGTCAGTACATCATTGTCATCGTAGCTCGCAAGATATGCATTCATGTTTTCTGTGCTCACACTGCCGTCAAGCACCGTGAACATCACGCTCAACACCCCGTGATCTTCTCGCAAAACAGCATTTAAGCTGTCCTCATATTTTTCCGACACACTGACATCATAGCTGTATATATCCTTGCTGCTGTCATAGTCTGCAGAGGCGATCTCATTTTTGCTACTATCTGATATAACTATCCTTGCGGCATCTGTCAGATCTATGTTTTCAAATGCATATGCACCGCTGCTATTAAGCTCAGTTGAGTACAGCATGTTTTCATTCAGAGCAGAGCCGTCTTCTGTATATGCATTAACATATATCTGCATACTGTCTGCAGTTTCTTCGCTGAATGGTACAATAACTATACCTCGTGAGCCGTCAGCATCCTTATATACATATGAATACAAATCACCCGCCTCTTCCGCTATCTGCATGTTATATGCGCTGTCCGCATTATATACCCGTATAAACTCTGCATGGATATCCATATTTTCAATGGCGGTAAATCGGTATATATTATCTATGGAAACAAGCTCGTCATTTACATACCAACCATTGAACACATATCTTTCATCTGTCGGTATAGCAGTTAATTCAACGGGATCGCCTTTTGCATGATCTCCGCCTCCGGACACGCTTCCTCCATCGTCTGAATCTGTTGTTATCATTACATAAGCCGTTGTATCCTCAGATGAAATGTATTCGTTTGCGGCAACTGAACCGTCCTCTGATATGATCGGCAATGACTGCGTATCATCAGAAAAATCTGTAGTATCAAGAGCCTGTGTGTACTCCGTCCCTTTGCTTAGCGGCAAGCCGTAATAGTTCAGTCTTCCTGTGGGCTGACCGTAGATCACTTCCTCTACAATATAGTTGAATTCACCTTCATCGGTTCCGATCATTTTTACATCTACCTTCATTCCGACAGGTACATACAGCTTCTTAACATCTCCGCTGATTTCTATATAAATGTCATCGTTGTAATATACCGCTCCTTCATCTACATAGCCTATCAGTTCTCCGTTTTTATCATAGACCATGAAATCAACAGGACATTGGAAAAGCGAAGATACCCATGATGTTGTTTTGTTGAACCAATCCTTAACATTGTCGACCAAGCTTGTTTGTTTTCCCTCTCTCAAGCTTTCATAATCGTATGATGCGCAAAGCAGCTTATATATAGCATCTGCAAGCTTGTTCTGTGCCGCATTCACAGCTGCATCGCTTATATTTCCCTCGACCTCATAAATATTTGCTATCTTTTTCGACAGTTTTTTCGGGTTTTCCACTATTGAATCAAGAGAATCTATATCTGCGCAATTTAGTATACCCTTAACAGCTTCGTATCCGCTATAACACTTTTTTATATTGTTTGCTACATCTCCGTAGCCAAGCTTTTTCAGCGGCTTGTAGCTTTTTAATCCGTCTTTTGCGATCAGCTTTCCCAACTCCCCAAGTCCGGTGAGGTCAACCAAATCGCTGACGACTGCTCTGAGCGCCTGCTTGTTTTCATCCTGTGCTACTTCCTTAAGCTGATTTGCAAAATCCTTCAGATCCTTTGTAGTCTGATCTATATCAGAAACAATGGACGCATATTTTTTCTCCCCGTTCGGACTGACTACTTCCAATCGCCCAAAATAAGATTTGGATATAGAAAGCGCATTAATATTGATCTTATATCCATTATATGTATAGCTTGTATTTTTACCTCTCATATTTGATAATATCTGACGAGTGAGTGTATAATCGATCATAACAGAATTATCAGACAGATCTATTTTATCCAGACGTATTCCTTCCTGGATCATCTCATTTAGATACTGGGCGTAACCCATAAAGGCGGCTCTTTTTTGGCTGCTGTCAGGGGCGGTCTGGAACAAAAGTCTTTTTCCGTTGTTATTGTCATATTCGGTTTCAAGCTTGTTTGCAAGAGCCTCGATCTCATCCGTTGTTCCCGCCTGTTTTTTTGCGCTTTTAGCAACAGCAGATGTATATTCCAGAGCGGCTTTGTTAAAATCCTCCGCGCTTTTTTTCAATCTCTCGCCAGGTGTGATCGCTTTTGTCCGGACTGTTCCATAGCTTCTTGAACCTGAACTGCCTCCCGTCTGCGTTGGGTTGGTGTTAACGGGAGTGTAAGCTTTGCCTGAACCATAGTGGATCGTTGCACGGTTCAGAATACTATTATTTCCTCTTGAGATCGCGCTCCAATCTTTCTGTGTTCCCGAATAATATACATCGCTTAGGCTACTGCAGTACTCAAACGCCCACTCGCCGATGCTTGTTACGCTGTTGGGTATCGTTATGCTTGTGAGACTACTGCAGCCGGCAAACGCACGACTGCCGATACTTGTTACGCTGTTGGGGATCGTTATGCTTGTAAGACTGCTACAGCCGTAAAATGCATTATTGCCAATGCTTGTTACATTGTCGGGGATCGTTATGCTTGTAAGACTTTTGCAGAACACAAACGCATCATTGCCAATGCTTGTTACGCTGTTGGGTATCGTTATGCTTGTGAGACTACTGCAGCCCCAAAACGCATGACTGCCGATACTTATTACGCTGTTGGGGATCGTTATGCTTGTTAGGCTGCCGCAACCATCAAACACATGATCCCCAATACTTGTTACGCTGTTAGGTATCGTTATGCTTGTTAGGCTGCCGCAACCATCAAACACATAATCCCTAATGCTTGTTACGCTGTTGGGGATCGTTATGCTTGTAAGCCTGCTGCAGCCATCAAACGCATTATTGCCAATGCTTGTTACGCTGTCGGGTATCGTTATGCTTGTGAGACCGCCGCGGCCCCAAAACGCACAATCATTGATGCTTGTTACTGTCACACCGTCAATGGCGCTCGGTATAACAAGCTCACCGCTCGCGCTGCTGTCACATTTGGTTATCGTTCCCGTTTCTTTATCAAATGTCAGATATCCATCCGTTATCGTTTCCGCGCTTACCTGCATTATCGGCATACATGCCAATAGCATTGACATAGCCAGCATTACACTTAAAAACCTTTTCCTCATAGTTGCTTCTCCTTGTAACCTTTAAAAAATGCGTAGCCACAGAGTGCGGCTACGCAAAAAAAACGCAGCCGCACATCTGTTGCGACACAGCTCATTACACAAGAGTATATGAAAGCAAAGCTTACGTTTTTTAACAAACGTAAACTCTTGTATTAAGCTATGTCGCAATTTTATATTACCATATTTTTGTTTGGTTGTAAAGCATTTTTATAAATATTTAATTTGTTTATTAGTGATGTTGTTATCTCTTTATTTTACTATATATCTCACCTAACAGCCGATAAATCTCCTCAAGTTGCATTTGGGATGACTTATTCCTCAACATTTGTCTTACGCGCAATTTGGTTTATATTATTGCCTATGGCATTCAGCACCCACAGCATCTTTGCTGCGTTCTCCGGCGGACGAGATGTTATCTCAACGCCGGATATAAGGCTTCGTATAAACGGCTCCATTTTCAGCCCGGCATTGTCCGCCTGTTTTTTCAGATGCTGTTTCTCTTTTTCTGTTAGTCTT
>CAMNAT010000296.1 GCA_946531785.1 uncultured Oscillospiraceae bacterium | reverse complement strand
CGCCGTTGTAGATCTTTGCGGTGACATTGTATGCTGTGCCGTCAGATGATAAGTAAACACTTGTTATGCACTTCATCTGCGGATCATCCATTGCGGTATATGTGTATTTATAGCCCGCATATGAACCGTCACGGTTAAGGACAAAGAATCCGGTTATATCTATCGAGTTATCATCCTTGAGCAGCTCAAGCAATGCTGTTGTCGAATCGATCATTCTGGGAGCCATATCCTTTGTTATGGTGATGGTGTCCGGATTTGCAAATGCGCCGGCAAGTGTTACCGATGTAGCCGCCGGATCTGCGCCGTTCACTATGCTGCCCTCGGGTACCTGTATCGAATAAGCGCCGTCGGGGCTTGTGTAGAGTGAAAATCCGCCCATGAGTGCGTATTCACCGTATACAAAAAGTGTCGGTTCTATTTTTGCCGCAGCCGGAGCCTCGGTGGATTTCGGCTGACCGCTCATAGAGCATCCGCATCCGCTCAGGCCTGCTGTTGCAGCTGCTGCGATAAGCAAGCAAACTATTCCTTTTTTCATATTAAATTAACCTCCTGGATAACATCTTTTGTGAGTTGTTATATCTTTAATTAATAATATAACAAATCGGAGGTTTTGTCAAGCTAAAATTTGCCGTTAGTTATCAAAGCACATTTTCGAGCCGTATATATAGATTCTGCGGCATATGCTCAAACATGTTGGCGAGATATTTTGATGATGCGAGCGCCTCTGTTTTATCCATTCCCTCGGCATAGACCTCAAGCTGTGCAAGGCAGCCCTCAACAAGGGTGACATCCTCATGGTTGCCGAATGCGGACAGAAACGGCTCGAGCTGCTTTACGGAGCGGTCAAGTCTGCGTGTCATATCCGCCGCACCGGAAAAGTTGTCGTCATCGAGTGCGGTGCTGATCCTTTCGGTATCCGACAGCAGCATATCGGATACACCTTTTATTTTGAATGAGTAGTAAAAGCTTGCGATACAGAGCAGCACCGCAATTATAAGCGCAGTAATAAAGCTTTTCATTTTCCGCTTCCTTTCGTCAGTTTTTCTTTGAGCTGGATAAATACATCACCGCCCGCGTCTATCGACATTATGAATACATCGCGTATTCTTTCCGCGCCCTTTTTGCGGATCTCGTCCATGATGAAGTCTGTGTCCTTTCCGCTTCTTTTTAATTCGTATTCATTGAGCTGTCCGTCTGTGATAACGGTGCAGGGGAGACCTGACGGGCGCGCGCCCTTTACCTTCATATCCTCGACAGTTACCGGGCGCGCCTTGGTGCGCGGGATAACGGAAAGCTTTCCGCTTGTTTCGAGCACTGCCACCTCAACATCGGCGATATCGCAGCAGGCGTTGAGCCGCAGCTCCTCTAAAAGATCGTCAAGATTGAAGCGCATCCGTTCAAGCTCGCTTTCAACGATCTTGCCGTCATATATTACGACGGACGGAGAGCCGACAAGCAGCTTTCTGAGCGTCCGGCTTTTAAGACCTGCGAAGGAGGTTATGACCTCGGCAAGGATGAGCGTGAGAACGGGAACGATGCCGTTTATGAGCGGGCTGTTTATGGATTCCATCGGCACCGTCGCAAGATCTGAGATCATGATCGCGACCACAAGCTCAGACGGCTGCAGCTCGCCTATCTGCCGCTTTCCCATTATCCGCAGCGAAACGATCACTACCGCGTAAAGTATCAATGTCCGTATAAGTATAACTATCATTTTTATCACCGTTAGTAGTATCTGAATAAAGTAAAAAAATATGCAAAAAATAAAGAAAAATGCTTGACAAAGGCATATTGTGGGTGTTATAATGTATCGGTATGCAAATACACACGCATGATTTCTGCTCGTGTTGCCGTTTTGCCGCGGTCTGGGGCAGGCTAAATTATGCGGAGGATAAAAAAACAGGAGGAATCTCAAAATGGCAAATGTAATTTCAATGAAACAGCTTCTGGAGGCAGGTGTTCATTTCGGACATCAGACAAGACGTTGGAACCCTAAAATGGCTCCCTACATCTTCACTGAGAGAAACGGCATCTACATCATCGATCTGCAGAAGACGGTAAAGAAGGTAGAAGAGGCTTACTACTTCATCCGTGATATCGCGGCTGAGGGCAAGAGCGTTCTGTTCGTAGGAACAAAGAAGCAGGCTCAGGACTCGATCAGGGAAGAGGCAGAGCGTGTTGGTATGTACTATGTAAACAACAGATGGCTCGGCGGTATGCTCACAAACTTCAAGACGATCGAGAAGAGAATAGCAAGACTTGCTCAGATCAACAAGATGGAAGAGGACGGCACATTTGATGTGCTTCCGAAGAAGGAAGTTATCATCTTAAAGAACCAGAGAGATAAGCTGGAGAAGAACCTCGGCGGTATCAAGGAGATGAAGGAGCTTCCGGGCGCTATGTTCGTTGTTGACCCGAGAAAAGAGAAGATAGCTATAGCTGAGGCTAAGAAGCTCGGTATACCGGTAGTAGCTATCGTTGATACTAACTGTGATCCGGATGAGGTTGATTATGTGATTCCGGGTAACGATGACGCTATCCGTGCGGTAAAGCTTATCGCATCAACGATCTCAAATGCGATCATCGAGGGCAGACAGGGTGAGGACGCGGCAGCAGAGGCACCCGCAGAGGCAGAGGCACAGGCTGCTGACGCTGAATAATATATAGTAGGAGGAAAATAGACATGGCAGCATTTTCGGCTAAGGATGTTAAGGATTTAAGAGAAATGACAGGCTGCGGCATGATGGACTGTAAGAAGGCTCTTACAGAGGCTGACGGCGACAAGGATAAGGCTGTTGAGATACTCCGTGAGAAGGGTCTTGCTACGGCTGCAAAGAAGTCGGGCAGAATCGCTTCAGAGGGTATCGTTAAGTCATATATAAACGGCAATGTAGGTGTTGTTGTTGAGGTAAACTCAGAGACAGACTTCGTTGCAAAGAACGCTGAGTTCCAGGAGTTCGTAAGCAATGTTGCAAAGACAGTTGCAGACACAAACCCGGCAGATGTTGAGGCTCTTAAGGCTACGGCATTTGAGGATACGACTATAGGCGAGCTTCTCACAGCTAAGATCGCAAAGATCGGTGAGAACATGAACATCAGACGCTTTGCGAGAGTAGAGACAACAGGCGTTGTTGTTGACTACATCCACGCAGCAGGCAAGATCGGCGTACTCGTTGAGGCAGAGGCTCCGGCAAACGACGATGTCAGGGAAGCGCTCAGAAACGTTGCAATGCAGGTCGCAGCGCTCAGCCCGAAGTATCTTTCAAGCGATGATGTACCGCAGGATTATAAGGATCACGAGATGGAGATCCTCATAGCTCAGGCTAAGAACGATCCGAAGAATGCTTCAAAGCCGGACAACATCTTAGAGAAGATGGTAACAGGCAGACTTAACAAGGAACTCAAGGAGGTATGTCTCTTAGAGCAGCTTTATGTTAAGGCTGAGAATAAGGAGAGCGTTGGACAGTATCTTAAGGCTGTAGGCAACAAGATCGGCGCTCCGATAACACTCAAGAGCTTTGTTCGTTTCGAGACAGGCGAAGGTCTTGAGAAGAAGGAAGACGACTTTGCGGCAGAAGTAGCTGCAATGACCGGCAACAAATAATTTGGAACAAAAT
>CAMNAT010000295.1 GCA_946531785.1 uncultured Oscillospiraceae bacterium | reverse complement strand
TTTTTACTTTATAAGAAATTGCTTATAAAGTAAAAAAACATGATTAAATTGCCCGTGCGTACTTTTTCTCCCTTTGGTCGAAAACGCACATGGGCATGAACAAAACGCTTTATCTTCTCTGCCCACCGCGAAGCGGTGTGCGCCGAAGGCGCTTTGTTCTATATGAGGGCAAAGGATCGTTTTGAGGCTGTTCCTGTAATCTGTGACACAGAATATTAATAATTTTTCTATTGATTATTTTTCCGTTATATGATAAAATCCTTATAACAAATTAATTGAAATTTATGGAGAAAACGATAGCGGCCATGAGCATTCAAACGATCAAACAAGCATTTTATAAATCTGTTCCGGTGATGGCAGGTTATATTGTTTTAGGTATAGGCTTCGGTATTCTGATGAGGAATTCAGGATATGGTGTCATATGGGCGGCGGCCATGAGCATTTTTATATATGCCGGATCTATGCAATATGTAGGAGTCGGACTTCTTGCCGGAGGAGCGTCTGTTATAACCACAGTCATTACGACGATCATGGTGAATGCGAGGCATTTGTTCTATAGCATATCAATGATCGACAAATATAAGAATGCAGGTAAGTATAAACCCTATATGATTTTTGCGCTTACAGACGAGACCTATTCTCTGCTCTGTGATGGAAAAGCCCCGGAAGGTATCGAACCTGATAAGTACAGATTTTTAGTCTCGCTTTTTGATCACTCCTATTGGGTCATAGGCAGTATCATCGGGAATCTGATCGGAGCGGTATTGCCGTTTTCTACAGCAGGGATCGAGTTTTCTATGACCGCTCTTTTTATCGCGTCGTTTACAGAACAATGGCTTTCGTCAAAGGATCATATCCCGGCACTTACAGGCCTGATATGCACCTTCCTGTGCCTTGTGGTGTTTGGACGGGACAACTTCATGATCCCCGCAATGCTGCTGATCACGCTTGTGCTGACATTTCTCCGTAAACGAGAGGAGGGCGCGTTATGAGAGCAGCTGTTCTTGTTGCTGTAATGTCGATCGTGACTATATTGCTGCGCTTTCTCCCTTTTATTGTGTTCAGAAAGCAAACGCCTCGATACATATCATATCTTGGTAAGGTGCTCCCGCCGGCTATCATAGGAATGTTGGTTATTTATTGCTTAAAAGATATTACCCCCTTGATCAATCCGTTTGGGATACCGGAGCTGATCGCGGGAGCTTGTGTTGCAGCCATCCATGTATGGAAGCGTAATTCTATTATCAGTATTCTTGCAGGTACTATAATATATATGGTACTTGTGCAGATGGTATTTTGATAGCCGGATAAAAATGGATCTGAAAAGACTTACTATAACGGTCTCATCAGATGAAGCAGGGAGAAGTTTGGGAATATGTTAAGACATAAGGAGAGAATTATGGAATTATCAGAAATTATGTTTAATCGAAGGAGTATAAGAAAATATAACAACGAAGAAATATCTGAGGAGGATCTTAAAAGCATCCTGCAAGCCGGACTGCTTGCGCCGAGCAGCAGAAATCTGCATCCGGTCGAGATGATCGTTGTAAGAGATAAAGCTATGCTTGACAGCCTTTCACAGGCAAAAACAGCGGGAGCCGGAATGCTTAAGGAGGCTTCAAGGGCAATCGTTGTTATCGGTGACCATGACAGATCGGATGTGTGGGTAGAGGACTGCTCTATTGTGATGACATATATGATGCTGAAAGCGACAGAGCTTGGCATTGCAAACTGTTGGGTACAATGCCGGAAAAGGACAACGACAGATAGCAAGGGAAACACAGTTACATCCGATGTATATATAAAAGAGCTTCTTGAGCTGCCGGACAACTATTCAGTCCTTGCGATCCTGTCTCTCGGCATTTCAGATGAACAGCCGGTCCCTCATACGGCAGATGAATTGGAGCTTTCAAAGCTTCATGACGGGAAATGGCAGTAAAGCTTGGAGCAACAGGTGATAAGGAGGGACGAGAATAATGAACATTAAACCTTGTACTATTGAACACATCGACCGATATGGAGAAATATATGCAGCTGCTTTTTCGGGTGAGCCTTGGAATGACCCGTGGAAAGCGGAGGATGCAGCTGTTCATGTAAAAGAAATATTGGAGTCAGGTCAGTCTTACGGACTGGAATATGTCATTGACGGCAAGATAGCAGGCTTCATATTAGGGACATCTATGCTATTCCACTATGGGAGAACATTTGAGATAAACGATCTATGTGTTGATCCCGCATTTCAACATAGAGGTATCGCAAAACAGCTTATGGATAAATGCCTGTCAGACATCAGGGAGCAGGGCATGGTCGGGTTACATCTTATTACAGCCGCGGAAGGTATCCTTCCGGAGTTCTATGCAAGGTACGGATTTAAAAAGGAAAAAAGAGTTATCCTTATGGGGAGAGAGCTGTGATGGAGAAATACGAGTACGGCGATCAGGACGCATCCGTTGTGCTGATACAAATGGTAGATGATCACGACCTTGAAGGAATAGAGAATGAGGTCGCATTGATCAGAAATAATGTATCATCGGGCTTCAAGCTCATTGCGATTAAAGTGGATAACTGGAATAATGACCTGTCTCCGTGGAAAGCGCCCGCAGTTTTCGGAAAAGAAGAATTTGGCGGAGGCGCGGGAAGCACGCTTGACGAAGTAGTGAAACTGTGTGTTGATGAAAGTAAGACATATTATATCGGCGGTTATTCGCTTGCCGGACTATTTGCTCTCTGGTCGGCATATCAGACCGATATATTTAAAGGTGTAGCGGCTGCATCTCCATCGATATGGTTTCCGGGTTTTACAGATTACATTAAAGAGCATAAGATCGGCAGCGGTAGTGTCTACCTCAGTCTTGGCGATAAGGAAGAAAGGACAAGGAATCCGATTATGGCTGCGGTTGGAGATAAAATCCGGGAGGCGCATCGTTTGCTTGCCGGATGCGGTATAAGCTGTACGCTGGAATGGAATCAGGGGAATCACTTTAAGGATGCAGATCTCAGAACTGCAAAAGCTTTTATATGGGTTATAAATAAATTTACAGAGTAATACAAGGAGGATGTAATATCATGAAATACTTAGTAACATATTTTAGTGCAAGCGGAGTGACGGCGGGGATAGCAAAGGCTGTTGCGGAAGGATCAGGCGCGGATTTTTTTGAGATCAGACCGGAGATCCCATACAGTGACGCGGATCTGAGATGGATGAATCCGATGGCGCGCTGCAATCGTGAAAAGCTCGGCAAAAAGGATGTTCCTGTGAGCGGCAGGGTGGAGAATATGAATGAATATGATGTAATATTCATAGGTTTTCCGATCTGGTACGGATGCGCTCCGAATGTAGTAAATACATTCTTGAAGGGATATGACTTATCCGGTAAGAAGATCGTGATTTTTGCCACATCCGGCGGCAGCGGTATAGGAAGAACTGCTGATAAGCTGAAGCCGTATATAGACGGAGCTGAGATAGTCGATGCAAGGGTGCTTAAATCAGCTACAGATGCAAAGGGCTGGGCGGAGAGTATACGAGATTTAATTATCGGATAATTAGTTTTACATTGAGAAATTATTGAGCTTGCAGGCAGTCCATGATCCATCAAGTCATCGATCAAATTGTGATCGATGACTTGATTTTTGATTGATGAAATGG
>CAMNAT010000294.1 GCA_946531785.1 uncultured Oscillospiraceae bacterium | reverse complement strand
AAAGGAGCTGTGCCGGGATCTGTCGATAAATATTGTCACTATACCGGAGCTTAGCGTTATAGTGAACAAGATATACTTTGATAAGAATATATCTGAGATAATAACGGACCTGCTGTCGCTGTGCACCGGTGATTACAACTACGACTTCACTCCGGAGGGGTTAAGGATATACATTATAGGCGACCTCATAGCGGAGCCGGTGTTCAAGATAGCACCGAATATCGCAGAGGGCAGGTCGGTGGATTATATGGGCGGCATGTCGCATAGCACAAGCATAGAGAACCTCAAAAACTCTGTCAAGGTCGTATCGGAAAAGGATAATGTATATACCGAGCTACTCGTTCTGCAGGATCGTGATTCCATTGATAAAAACGGGTTCCTGCAGGAGATAGTAAAGATAGACACCGAAAAGGAAAATGCCGAGACAACAGCGAGGCAGTATCTTGCAAGCAATAACCGGGAGACCGAGAAGTATTCGTTTGAGGTGTTGGAAAGCATCACAGGCTACACCCGCGCCGGAGAGGTCATGGATGTTGCGGGAGTGAGGTATGTCATTGAAAGCACCGACCACAGTATTAGAGATGGGTTTCATTATGTTAAAATGGAAGTCAGAAAAATTGTGTAAAAGGCATATTGAAAAAACACGATCGGTTTGGTATAATAGGCAGTAGAAATACTAATTGGAATATTAGCTGTAAAATGGCTATATAGGTGGTGAAACGTCAATGACAGGGTTTATTTTCGTAGGTTTAGGCGGAGCGATAGGGGCAATGCTGCGTTATGCCATTAGTCTTGTGCCATATAAGCACACATTTCCGCTGCCCACCTTGATCATAAACATCATTGGTGCTTTGCTTATAGGATATATTGCGGGACTTGCAATAAAAAAAGATATGCCTCAAAGTATGATTTTGTTTTTAAAGACAGGTTTATGCGGAGGTTTTACAACCTTTTCAACATTCTCGCTTGAGGCGTATGAACTGCTTAAAGCCGGTAACTATGTTCAAACAGTGCTTTATATATTTCTGAGCGTAATTGGATGTGTTATAGGAGTAATGAGTGGTATAGCTATTTCAAAAACCTAATATTTTTAAAACATATAATACGAAGTTTAAGCGCATCATAACGGTGCGCTTTTTGTATGCCTTAAAGGAGGACATATGGACGGATACACAGAGCTTGCGCAGCTGTTTAAGGACAGGGATAACGACAGCCCATACACGCCTATGATCGGCACTATAACTGCCCTGCCGCAGCTAAAGATAAAATGCGGAACGAGGATAGAGCTGACCGCCGATGAGGTGAAGGCTGTATTTGATATCTATGAGCAGCGGTATGTTGATGACCGGCTTGTATATATCAACCTCAATAAAGAGGTCGTGCTGCTGCCGTGTTCGGGGTACCAGAGGTTTATAGCTATAGGAGTGCTGAAATGAAAAACTCATACAAATTTGATTTTACCGATAACGAGTTCGTGTTCGTGAACGGTGACTGTAAGCGCATATCGGGTATTGATGCACTGAAGCAGTGGATCGAGAAAATACTCCGAACACAGCTGGGGGCTTATGCTATGTACACGGGCTACGGCTCGAATATAAAAGACTTGGTTATCGGCAGCGCCTACAACCGTGACTTCACCGATACCGAGCTGAAGCGTGAGATCGAGGAGGCACTGCTTAAGAATGATGATATATTATCGGTTGAGAGTATTGATATATCGCGGAACAGGAAAACACTCTCGGTCAATATATCAATAACCTCAACCTACGGGAAAGAAAGCGCGGTGGTTAATATATGACTGTAAACGAAATACTGGATGATCTGCTTGAGCAGGTGCCGGACGAATACGACACCTCCGAGGGATCGTTTTTTTATGATCTGCTTTATCCTGTTGCTGTCGAAATACAGGTGCTGTATAACAAGATAGACGTGCTGGAGCAGAATGCATTTGCTCTTACCGCCATAGGCGAATATCTTGACAGGAAGGTTGCCGAGCAGGGCATCACACGCAACCCTGCCACATTCGCAAAGGGGACACTACGCATAACCGGCACTCCCGGCTCGGTCATACTGCAGGGCGCAAAGGCGGCAACGGACAGTATGCTTTATGCCGTGGACGAAACAGCCGAAATAACCGATACCGGAACAGTATATGTGACTGCCACCTGCATAATCGAGGGCAGCGGCGGTAATACCGGCGCGGACACAATAACACGGTTTCCCGTAACTCTGCCGGGATTGACCTCAGTTACAAATCCTGCCGAATTTACAGGCGGGTATGATTCCGAGAGTGACGCGGATCTTTTAGAGCGGTATCTTGAAAAGGTATCGCGCCCGAATGTCAGCGGCAACAGCTACCACTATATAGAATGGGCAAAAGAGGTCAGCGGTGTGGGCGATGTTCAGGTCATACCGCTCTGGGACGGACCGGGGACGGTAAAGGTGGTTATTGTCGATTCGGACGGACAGCCCGCGGAAACTAACCTCATAGCGAAGGTTCAGGCATATATAGATGAATGCAGGCCTGTTGGCGCGGATGTGACGGTTGAAAGTGCAGAGGCAAAGGAAGTCAATATCACTGCTTTTATAGATACTGAGGTCGCTGATTTTGATGCCTTGAAAGCAAATATATCAACAGCAATTTCGGCGTATCTTGCAGATGAGGCTGCGGCAAAGATGTTTGTATCCTATGCAAAGGTATGCGCTGCGATAATGTCGGTAGACGGTGTTGACGACTGCGGCAGTCTGAGGTTTGTAAGTGAAGGCGGGACCGAGACTACCACGAGCTTTCCTGTGCCGGAGGGATATATCCCTGTGCTCGGTGAGCTTAATATAGTTAAAAATACCGAGCTGCATATTGCGATTTGAGGTGACGTATATGGCTGATATGATTAAAAAGCTGCCGGGGTATTATCGTAGGTCAAAGGTGGTTGCAGACCTTTATGCCGTTATACAGGCATATTTTGATAAGACAAACACAGATATAGCTGAGACCGATATATCACTTTTTATCACTACCACTAATGACTTCACAAAGCACGAGAGTGATGTCGGACTGAGCAATGCCGGTGAAACTGCGGAGAACAGAAGATCACAGGTCATAGCCAGGCTGCAGGGGAACAATCTGCTCTCCCGCCCGGAGCTTGAAACCCTCATATCCAACTATGAGAAAAGCGGGTGCAGCATTGACGAGGATTTTCCGAACTATACCGTGTATATCACATTCAGCAACCGCAAGGGCATACCTGAGAATATAGAGCTGATAAGGGCGGCAGTGAAAGAGGTGAAGCCGGCGCATCTGAGGTTTGAATATGTCTACTGCGAGAACACGTGGCAGGAGGTGTTTGAGAAGTTCGGAGCATGGGGCAATATCGCGGAAAATGTTACTTGGGAGATGCTTATGTATCATAATAAAGCATTTATATATCTTGATGATAGCAACATCCCATACGATAGCAGCAATACAAACGCAGAGGTGTATTTCAATAACGGTAAGGCATATGCAAGGAGGATATGATGGATAAGACAACCAATCTTAAGCTGAACAAGCCCACAATGCAGGATTTTGTATCGGAATCGGTAGGCAAGGTGTTCGGCGATAATTTTGATATGATAGATGCTGCCGTATCATCGGTGCAGGGTGCGCAGAGCCGTCATGCGGC
>CAMNAT010000293.1 GCA_946531785.1 uncultured Oscillospiraceae bacterium | reverse complement strand
GTTGCCCGGTATAATGTCTTTAAATGCTTCGGCGCGCGCCGAAGCAAAGCTCATCCCCTGCGCGGTGAGCTTTTTTATTTTATCCGATACCTCAGGCGGCTCATTTAAAAGTGCATCCGCGGCGCTTATCAGCGCGGCGCTGTCGCCGCTTTCGGAGCCGAAGGCGAGCGTGGATATAACGCCCGTCGCCGCAAGCGTTGCTATCGCGCCGTATGCGAATTTCTGAGCGGTATTGAGCGAATATATCACCGGCAGCTCCAGAACAAGATCAACACCGTTTTCGAGCGCGATCCGCGCGCGTGTGTGCTTATCGGTAAACGCGGGCTCGCCGCGCTGTACCCATGCGCCGCTCATAACGGCAACGGCGGCATCGTCGCCTGTACGCCGCTTTGCCTCTGATATCAGATATTTATGCCCGTTATGGAACGGATTGAACTCCGCAACTATCCCTATCGCCATAGCATGTCCCCTAAAAAGTCTGGTTAATAAATCTTCTTATCTCTTCCTCGGCCTCTTTTACCTCCTGCTCAAATTCCGATGCAGAAACGCGTACCGCGCCGCCGCCCAGTATGATTATCTGCTCGAGGTTGTCCGAGGTCGCAACGCGCACGCGGTATTTTTTCGCAAGCTCGTGCGAGACCTTTTCTATATATGCATCCGCGGTCTCCGCCTCCTTGGTGTAGACCACATTGATATTGTGTACCTTCTCAATGCTGCCGGGGTTTCCCTTTACCTTGTACGCGTCAAAAACGAGTATAAGCTCGCAGTTTTTGTAGCCGCGGTAGTTGCACAGCCTGTTTATCAGCAGCTCCCGCGCCAGATCAAGGCTCTGTTCCGATGCCTTTTTGAGATCCTCCCATGCGAAAATTATGTTGTACCCGTCAACGAGCACATATAACGGGCCGCCCGGCGCTATCGCGCGCTTTGCCTTGGGCGTGCGGGGCGCGGAT
Source organism: uncultured Oscillospiraceae bacterium (assembly GCA_946531785.1). Taxonomy (GTDB): domain Bacteria; phylum Bacillota; class Clostridia; order UBA1381; family UBA1381; genus Ornithomonoglobus. The sequence goes on along the minus strand of CAMNAT010000293.1, from coordinate 2,716 downwards.
TCCATCTTGCGCCGCTTTACTACGGGCGCGTTGTAATTCCGCGTCTTTATCGGGCCGTATGTGCGCTCAAATATCCTTAAAAGCTCCTCGTCGGACGCGACCGATCTCACATATGCCTCAGCCCTTGCCGCGCTTTCCTCCGCCTTTGCTTTGGGGGAGAGAGCGCTGTCAAGATGCATATATTTCGGGACCTCGTCCCACTTAACATAAAAGCCCGCGCCGTGCGCGCAGAATACCGAGTCGGGCGAGTTCCTGAGATCCGCTTCGGGATCATAGCCCTTCGCGGCGATGACCTCTTCGGGGTTATGGCATTCCGCGTATCCGTCAAGGGAGCAGAACAGCTTGCCGCGGCCGGCGCTGTATGCGGTGATCTCGGTGTAGTAGCCGCGCATGACCGATACCGGCGCTCTGCCGCTTATCACCGACATTTCGCCGTCAAGCTCCGGCTGTTGGAATTCCGCGCCCATCTGCTGCAGATCGGTCATAGCCCGTCCGATATTCTCGGACGGTATCTCCAGACGGAAGCTGTAAAACGGCTCTAAGAGAACATTTTCCGCGTTCATAAGCCCCTGCCGCACCGCGCGGTAGGTCGCCTGACGGAAATCTCCGCCCTCTGTGTGCTTTTTATGCGCCCGTCCGCTTGCAAGCGTTATTTTCATATCCGTTATCGGCGCGCCGGTAAGCACTCCGATATGTGTCTTTTCCGCAAGGTGGGTGAGGATAAGCCTCTGCCAGTTGCGGTCAAGCTCGTCCTCGCCGCATTTGCTGACGAATTTCAGCCCGCTTCCGCGCGGCAGCGGCTCGAGTATAAGATGTACCTCCGCATAGTGGCGGAGCGGCTCAAAATGCCCGACGCCCTCAACTGTGTTTGCTATCGTTTCGCGGTATGCCACCGAGCCCTGTGAAAAATCGACTGTCATGTTGAACCGTTCGCCTATGATGCGGCGCAGTACTTCAAGCTGCACTTCGCCCATAAGCTGTATATGGATCTCAGAAAGCTGCTCGTTCCAGATAACATGCAGCATCGGATCCTCTGCTTCAAGCGCGCGGAGATTTCTGAGCGCCGTCTGCACATCGGTATTGTCAAGTATATCTGCGCGGTAGGTGAGGACAGGCTCTAAAAACGGTGTTTTTGCGTTCGCCTCGCAGCCTAAGCCCTCGCCGGGGTAGGTGTCGGACAGCCCCGTTACAGCGCAGACCGCGCCCTGTTCGGCTGTATCGACCGCGGTGAACTTTTCACCGTTATATATCCTTATCCTGTCTACCTTCTGCGAAAACTCGTCTCCGTTCTGCGCAGTATAGTCTATCACCGTCTTTGCCTTCAATGCGCCGCCGGTTATCTTCATATGCGTGAGCCGCGCGCCGTTGTCATCAGTTGTGATCTTGAATATCTTCGCGCCGAATTCCTTGTTTGACTTCGGCATAACGGTATATTTATCCACTGCCGCGAGGAATTCATCTATGCCCTGAGTTTTCAGCGCCGCGCCGAAATAGCAGGGGAAAAGCTGCCGCGCGGCTATCGCCTCACGCAGGGCGTCACAGGAAACAGCATCGTTTTCAAGATATTCATTCATCAGGCGCTCGCTTGCCGTTGCCGCGTCCTCTGCGAAATCCGCTGATGTTGTGTCGGTAAAATCCACACACGCGTCCGAAAGCCTTTCATGTATCTGCCGCATAAGCTCCTCGCGCTCGATGAGGGATATGTCCATCTTGTTTATAAAAATAAAGGTCGGGATGCTGTAGCGGCGCAGCAGCTTCCATAAGGTCTCTGTGTGGCTCTGTACGCCCTCGCTGCCGCTTACGACAAGTATCGCATAATCAAGCACCGCGAGCGTCCGCTCAGTCTCGGCTGAAAAATCTATATGCCCCGGAGTATCAAGGAGCGTAAATTCCGAGTCGTTTATATTTAAAAGCGCCTGCTTTGAAAATATCGTTATGCCCTTTTCGCGCTCTATCTCGTTGGTATCAAGAAATGCGTCGCCGTGATCGACGCGCCCGAGCCGACGCAGCATACCCGCGCGGTACAGCATACCCTCGGAAAGCGTTGTCTTGCCCGAGTCAACATGGGCGAGCATTCCGATAACAATTCGTTTCATATTTTATATTGCAATCCTTTCACAGAATTCGTTTGAGTATATTTTTACAAATATCCTACCACTATATATTGTAGCACAGTACACAATATTTTGCAATATTATTTTATCCGCCGCAGTCCGTTCTTGTATAAAATGCAGAAAAAACATTTTTTTGACTAAAAAGCATTGTCAGACCGGGAAATATGTTGTATAATAAAATCGTATTTATATGGATTTGTTTTAGAAAACCAAGTACAGGAGGAAAAATTAATGGACAATCAGGACAGCTCAAGACTGAAGCAGATTTTGAAGAACCGCCGCGATAAGCTTGCGGAATATGTTGACGCGGGTATGGACCCGTTCCAGATCACGAAATTTGAGCGCGACAACAACGCTAAGAATATAAAGGACAATTTTGAAAAATACGAGGGTCAGGTAGTGACGATCGCAGGACGACTGATGTCAAAGCGCCGCATGGGTAAGGTAGGCTTCGGCGGAGTTGCCGATCGTGACGGACAGATACAGATCTTCGCAAAGAAGGACATTTTGGGCGATGAGGAGTATGAGCGCTTCAAGAAACTCGATATCGGCGATATAATAGGCGCGACCGGCGAGGTATTCAAGACAGAGACGGGCGAGAT
>CAMNAT010000292.1 GCA_946531785.1 uncultured Oscillospiraceae bacterium | reverse complement strand
GAGCCGGTATGTGCGGCGATATTCATCTGTGCCTATCCGGCATATATTCTGATAATGCGGCTACGGACAAAGAGCCGGAGATATATCCGGCTGCGGCTTACATACCGCGGCAGATGCGCGGAATTCTATGCACTCTATGACAGCGGGAACCTGCTTACATACCGCGGCAAGCCCGTCATCATGGCGGCATGGGACGCGGTATGCACTCTCCTTGACTGTGACGACTACGAAAGGCTCCGCGGCAGCGCGGAGGACTTCGTTATATACCACACGCTAAGCGGCGCGGGAGTCCTGCCGGTCATTATGCCTGACATATGCGAGGCGGACGGCGCGGAGATAAATGCCGCGGTGGCAGTCGTAAGGCGTAAATTCAAAGGGAAATACTCAGCCCTTGCGGGCGAATTCAGATAGACGGAGGTTATTTTGATGCAGTGGTTAAAAAGACTGGCAAGCAGATTTGTCTGGATATCGGAGGACAATACGGATGTTTTCTATATCTGCGGGGCGGATGTTCTTCCCCCTCCCCTCTCGCGCGAGGAGGAGGACGCGCTGATCCAACGGCTGGACGAGGGCGACGAGGACGCGAAAAACGAGCTTGCGGAGCGGAATCTGCGGCTGGTGGTCTACATCGCACGAAAATTTGAGAACACGGGGATAAATGTTGAGGATCTGATCTCAATAGGCACGATAGGGCTCATAAAATCCATAAACACGTTCCGACCGGACAAAAACATAAAGCTCGCGACCTACGCCTCGCGCTGTATTGAAAATGAGATACTTATGTATCTGCGAAAGAACGCGAACCGCCGGACGGAGGTATCCATCGACGAGCCGCTAAATGTTGACTGGGACGGGAACGAGCTGCTGCTCTCCGATATTCTCGGCACAGATAACGATGTGATCTGCCGCGGGATCGAGGACGAGGTGGACAGAAAGCTGCTCCGATACGCGCTCGGCAAGCTCTCACCGCGCGAGCGCGAGATAATACTGATGCGGTTCGGGCTGAACCACACGCGCACGCTGACGCAGAAGGAGGTCGCGGACATGATGGGGATATCGCAATCATACATATCGCGGCTTGAAAAGCGCATAATAAAAAGGCTGCGGCGCGAGATAGTAAAATTAAGTTGAGCTAAAGTCATAGCATTTACATAGGGGCCCATGCCCCGCTACCAAAACGGAGGAAAATGCTATGAACAACAAGGTAGAGCTCTGCGGCGTGAACACATCCACGCTGCCGGTATTATCAAAAAAGGAAAAGGAAGAGCTTTTTATAAAAATAAAGGAGGGCGACACCGAGGCGCGTGACAGGTTTATCCGCGGCAATCTGCGGCTCGTGCTGAGCGTTATACAGCGGTTTTCAAACCGCGGCGAGAATCCGGACGATCTGTTCCAGGTCGGATGCATAGGACTCATCAAGGCAATAGATAACTTCAACACCGAGGTGGGCGTGCAGTTCTCCACCTATGCAGTGCCGATGATAATCGGCGAAATACGCCGCTTTCTGCGCGACGAGGGGCCTATCCGCGTGAGCCGTTCGCTTAAAGATATCGCATACAAGGCGCTGCGCGCGCGGGAGAGCTTTATAAATAAGAATTCGCGCGAGCCGAGCATGACAGAGCTTTCAAAGGAGCTGGATATACCGCGCGAGGACATCGTGACCGCGCTTGACGCCATCGCCGACCCCGTCTCGCTCTATGAGCCGATATATCACGACGGCGGCGAGGCGATCTATGTTATGGATCAGGTGCGCGACACGAAAAACACCGACACAAACTGGCTTGAGAGCATAGCGTTAAAGGAAGCGATGAAGCACCTTTCAGCGCGGGAGAAGCATATCCTTGATCTGCGGTTCTTCAACGGCAGGACGCAGACTGAGGTAGCCGAGGATATAGGCATATCCCAGGCGCAGGTCTCGCGGCTCGAAAAGTCCGCTCTGAAGCAGCTGCGGAAGTATGTATAGCTTCTCATCCCCCGCGCATGGGGGATGTATTGCTTTTTTGCTTACATTTACAGATTTTTTGTTTAATTTGTACTTTTTGCTTGTATAAAACGCAATATATTGATATAATTCTGTTATCTATTATTAGATGTCCAAATAAATATTCGCAATGCGAAAAAATTTAAAGAATGGAGGAGAATTTTATTATGAAATTCAAAAAAATGCTGTCACTTATGGCAGCAACAGCAATTGCTGCAGGCTCACTTGCGGCTATAGCGATAACAGCAGACGCGGCATCTGTAGATGACGCAAAAACAATAACGGCTGACATGACTTATTGGTTTGATGATGCCAATGCAAACGGCACCACAAAAATTGAAGCCGACACAGTCTTTGGAGAGTATTTCTATACTCCTTCCGGACATACTGCTGCGACCAATAAGGGTAAGACTAATGTAGACGGTGTCAATCACCTTAACAGTCTCAGAGTTAAGAGCGCTACTCAGGATAGGTTTGCGTTTAAAGTAGGCGGTGCTGCAACAATCACCTTCTATACGCAGAGCCATCCCAGCAGAGGTGTTGATATTACCCAAAGTGATTATAAAACATCTTTGGCACAACAGACCACAGGGACAACAACATTTGAGTATACAACAGATACTGCACAGACTGTTTATGTTACAGCTTTTGGCGGAGATTTCTTCATAGCAGGCGTTAGCGTTGATATAACGAATGACGCTCCGACTGAGCCGACAACAGCTCCGACAGACGCGACAGAGGCTCCCGCTGACCCGACAGAGGCTCCCGAAACCACTGAGGCTCCCGCTGAGCCCGACACACTGATCCCGGTAAACGAGGCAAAGACATGGACACAGGCAGATTTTGAGATAGGCGCATATACCGCGACTGTGCTTTCAAGCGACAAAACGCTTGCGATCAACGGCGCAGACGGCAAGGCAATAAGTGTTGACAAGAATGCCATCAAGCTTGGCGGCACAGGCTCTGCAGCCGAAAGAAATGTAAGCTTTATCCCGGCAGCGGACGGTGTTGTAAAGGTCACAGCCGTAAACGGCAATGCCTCTGCAACAGACAGATTCTTTGCTATTAGTGTAGATGGTACAGAGACCGCAAGTGAGTTGATCAATACTACAAATTCGGTTGAGCTTACAGTTGCTGTAAAGGCAAATGAGCCGGTATATATCTACTCAAAAAAGAGCGGCGTAAACCTCATCTCGATCGCATACACAGTAGGCGTTCCTGAACTTGAGATCACTACAACAGTTGATCCGGAGAAGGCAGCAGCATACACAAAGGCAGACGGCTATGATAAAGATATGGTTGTTGGTATAGTAGAGCTTTCAGTTAAAAACGGCTTCATTGGTCTTAACAGCGCTTCATATGAAGGCAACGCTCCTACAGAAGTTGCCGGCGATAATGCTGCTAACTTCTCGGGTACGGCACTCGTAACGATCGTTATCAATAATGCAACATCAACAGAAGCGCTTGAGCACGTTATATTTAATTGATCACAGGAGGTAGATAGAAATGAAATTTGAAAACCCGAAAATGAATATCTCCATGTTTGAGATAGAGAATGTAGTAACAGAGTCAGCTCCAGCGGGCGAGACCACAAAGAGCGCTGATGCGGCAGTTAACACATTCATCGCAAATCAGACCGCAGGCAGCACAGCAGGCGGCTACAAGATCGTATTCTAAATAACAAAATACAATATTTATTC
>CAMNAT010000291.1 GCA_946531785.1 uncultured Oscillospiraceae bacterium | reverse complement strand
CAGGTGCGTATACTTATACTTGCCTGAAAAGGAAAACAGAAAAGCAATCGAGAGATGCGGTCTGCCGTGTAAGGATTATTTCATTTGGGGCGATGATACAGAATACACAACACGGCTGACAACACATTTTGGGGATGCGTATTTTGTGGGTGAAAGCGTAGCAATACATAAACGTTTCGGCGCAAAATCGTTATCCATAGACAATGAAACAAACCCCGGCCGAATTAAAATGTTCCATTATTTTTATCGGAATATGGCGATGAACAACAGATTATACGGAACAGAAGGTCACCCTTACCGCAGAGCAATGATAGATATCATAAAAGCTTTAAAATATCTGCCTAAGCGGAATGGCACAGCAAAATTCAGCGCTATATGTAAAGGAAATCTGGAAGGGTTGGTTCGGTATAAAGGAATACGAAACTATGTTTATGAGCAATTGAAAGACGGATGTAAAGATGATTAAATATGATTATTTGATAGTTGGCTCCGGCTTATACGGTGCGGTATTTGCGCGCGAAGCGGCGGATAAGGGTAAAAAAGTACTTGTTGTGGACAAGCGGCCGAATATTGCCGGAAATGTGTACACAGAAGAAATAGAAGGAATAAATGTTCATAAATACGGAGCGCATATATTTCACACAAACAATAAGCGTGTGTGGGAGTATGTAAATAGGTTTGCGGAGTTTAACCGCTTCACAAATTCGCCTGTTGCAAATTATCACGGCGAGCTGTATTCTCTGCCCTTCAACATGTACACCTTCAATAAAATGTGGGGCGTTGTAACGCCTGATGAGGCTGCGGCAAAGATAGAGGAGCAGAAAAAGGCGGCGGGGATAACCGAGCCGAAAAATCTTGAGGAACAGGCTATAAGCCTTGTGGGTACTGATATATATGAAAAGCTCATAAAGGGCTACACTGAAAAGCAGTGGGGCAGACCGTGCGCGGAACTTCCGGCATTTATAATAAAGCGTCTGCCGGTAAGGCTTACATTTGATAATAACTATTTCAACGCGCTTTATCAGGGCATACCGATAGGCGGCTATACAAAAATGGTTGAAAAAATGCTTGAAGGTATTGAGGTAAGGCTGAACACCGATTATCTTGAGGATAAGGCAGGGCTTGACTCGATGGCTGACAAGGTCATATATACCGGCGCGATAGACGCATATTTTGATTACAAGCTGGGTAATTTGGAGTACCGATCTGTCAGGTTTGAAAATGAGGTACTTGATATCCCTAATTTTCAAGGCAATGCGGCGGTGAATTATACCGATCTTGAAACGCCTTGGACAAGAATAATTGAGCATAAGTGGTTCGAGTTCGGCACTCAGCCGAAAACGGTGATCAGCCGCGAATATTCGTCCGAGTGGAAGCCGGGCGATGAGCCGTATTATCCTGTGAATGATGATAAAAACGGTGAGCTGTACAAGCTGTATAAGGAGCTTGCCGATAAAGAAAGCAATGTTATCTTCGGCGGACGCTTAGGAGAATATAAATATTACGATATGGATGCGGTCATAGCTTCCGCGTTGGAGCTTTGCGATAAGGAATTTGTATAATAAGGAGTTGTAACGTTTTGATAGACAGAACAGAAGCGGATATCATGAAAAACTGGGGCGGCAAAGTATACCCGGTAGTTACGATAAGATGCATAACATATAATCAGGAGGAGGTCATAGGACGGGCTTTAGACAGTTTTTTAATGCAAAAAACGAATTTTCCGTTTGAAATATTAGTTCATGATGATGCATCTACTGATAAAACAGCAGATGTGATCCGCGAGTATCAAAATAAGTATCCGACCATAATCAGACCTATTTATGAAACTGAAAATCAGTATTCAAAACATGACGGTTCATTACGCAGGATAATGAACGAGAACACAAGAGGTAAATATGTATCTGCTTGTGAAGGCGATGATTATATGTGCGATGAGCATAAGCTGCAGATCCAGTATGAAGTGATGGAGAATAATCCCCAATGCTCTATGTGTGTACATAATACAGCTATAAACTATATAGATGATAAAGCAGGGGATAAATATTTTTGTGATTGGACGAACGAAAAAAGATTGACGGAAAGAGATGTGTTTTTTAACTGGAAAATACACGCTTCATCATATTTCTACAAAAGTGAATTCACATCATTTCCGTTTAAGTCGGATACAGAAGCTATAGGCGATTATGTAAATATAACATGGTTCTTCTTTAAAGGCGAGATCATTTATTTACCGTATGTTATGTCTGTGTATAATGCGGGAAATCCTAAGGGTATAACTGCCTCAAACAGAAGTAACGGAGCAGAGTATCTGATTAACAGGAAGATCCAGAGGAAGAATTATCTTTTGGAGTATAATGAAATAACAAATCATAAATTCAATGATTCTGTAACAGAAAGAATACAAGAAATAGAGTTTGATATACTGAATTATAAGTTTGACTGTGTGCTATCAGAGAAAGATAATGGTCGAAAAGCTGTTCAGGCTGCTGCAAAGGCTTGTTACACACATCCATTTTATAAGGTTTATCTTAAGCGATATGGATTTAAAACAAGAATGCAAATAAGAAGCAGATATGAAGGACCCAAAAGCTATTATTTGTGGTTGGCTGCCCGTAACATATTAAGGAAGGTAAAAGGAATCAGATAAATGGATAAAAGCGTAAAATCAAAGGTGCTGTCAGGTCTGGTTTGGCGTTTTGCGGAGCGAGTGGGCGCTCAGCTTGTGGCATTTGTTGTATCAATTATCCTTGCGCGTCTTCTTGAGCCTAGCATGTATGGAACTATAGCTCTTGTCTCTGTATTCACATCGTTGCTGCAGGTGTTTGTTGACAGCGGTTTAGGTAACGCGTTGATACAAAAGAAAAATGCCGATGACTTAGATTTCTCAACCGTGTTTTATACAAATCTGGTGATCGGAAGCGTGCTCTATATTGGGCTTTTCGTTTGTGCACCGTTGATAGCCGAGTTTTATCACGATGCGGATATAACGCCTCTAGTGCGTGTGCTGGGCTTGGTTCTGCTGATAGCAGCAGTAAAGAATATTCAGCAGGCGTATGTTTCAAAAAAAATGATATTTAAGCGCTTCTTTTTTTCAACATTGGGTGGCACGATAGCCGCGGCGGTTGTTGGAATATGGATGGCATATAATGGCTTTGGTGTATGGGCAATTGTTACCCAAAATATGACGAATATGATAATCGATACTGTCATACTTTGGATAACGGTAAAATGGCGGCCGCGTCTGTTGTTTTCACTTGATAGACTTAAGGGCTTGTTTTCATTTGGCTGGAAGCTTCTTGTAACATCTCTTATGGACAGGCTGTATAACGATATCAGACAGTTGATAATAGGAAGGATGCATTCTCCCGCAGAGCTTGCTTACTATAATCGTGCATATAATTTGCCGGATCTGGTGATAAAAAATGTAAATTCTTCAATAGATAGTGTGCTATTCCCTGCAATGGCGGAAGCTCAGAATGAAAAGCAAAGGTTAAAAAATATCATGCGGCGATCAATGTCAACTGCAATATATATTATGTCGCCCTTGTTAATAGGTATGGCATCCGTCGGAGCGCCGCTTGTAAGATTGCTGCTAACGGAAAAATGGTTGCCCTGTGTGCCGTTTTTAACTGTTTTTTGCATAAACTTTCTGTTTTATCCACTGCACACAGCTAATCTTAATGC
>CAMNAT010000290.1 GCA_946531785.1 uncultured Oscillospiraceae bacterium | reverse complement strand
GGTGAAGTGATCAAGGCATATGTCAGCGATCATCCATTGCAGGATAAGATCTCCGAAAGATAAAGCTATGGTTGAAGGCACTGTTGGTGTTATCTCAACCTTTATCCTTGCTGCATTACGCAACCGCAGTTTTTTATCTTTAAATGAATTGAACAAAGCGATTTTTGAAAGGCTGCATGAATTTAACCATAAGCCTTTTCAAAAGAGAGACGGGAGTCGTGCAAGTGAATTCAAGGAAGAACGGCCATTCCTTATCCCTTTGCCGCAAAAAGCATATGAGCTTGCATCATGGAAAATAGCAACAGTAGCTCCGAATTATCATATTTCTGTTGATAAAATGAACTACTCCGTTCCCTATGAATACATAAAGCAGAAGGTAGATGTTCGTATTACAAAATCTACGATAGAAGTATTTTTTTTCAGGTAATCGCATATGTTCTCACACCCAATTTGCACCCATGAGGATAAAAGGTTACATCAGATTATGGTATTCGGCCAGTTATCTCTTTGGTTAAACTTGATCTTGCTAAGATTAGATAATTATGAAGATGAGTTCGTAAAATCATATATAATTGAGGCATCAGCATTTGCTGATGCCTCATGCGCTTTTAACTGTACACGATATCATTAAGGGTTATCTCGTCTATCTGGTGCATGATAGTGTTCATACGGCGTACCCACTCAAGCTGATCTTCAGCTTTGAGTTGCTCAGTAACCTCGTACATAGCCTTGTATTTAGGCAGCAGAACATCAATAAGCTTGTTTGCCTGATCATCAATATCGCGCATATGATCGTATAAGGTGCCGTTTACAAAGAGGGCGGTATAGAGTCCTATGCGGTGTGCTTTGAGGTGGTTCCTGTACATGATGCCGTATTTGCCGATGGGATTTTCGGTAGGTGTAGGCGAAAAATCGATGATTTTGGTCTTTATTTGAGTTGATCTTGTCATTATTTTTTCCTCCATTTCATAATTGATTTTCTTTAATTACAGCCATTTCTGAGAGGTCTGACTATTACAAGAACATGCTGATTTTTGGTCTTTATTTGGTCTTTATTGATACAAAAAAACGCCTAAAATGACCTCACGAGACAAAACGGAAAGTGGCGAAAAAACGCATAAAACCTAGGCTCAGCGCAATTTGGCGCAAATTACCAAATGGGTCGAAAAACTTTCAAATCCCTCCTTCTCCGCCAGCAAACCCCACACGGGGAACTTGCGAAAAATAGCGTGAAACCTAAGTTTCTCGCTATTTTTTTGCGCTTTACATTTACAAATAATCGGGGAAATCTGCCAAAATGCCGCCGATCTTGTTTTATTCTATAGCGGTCAGCTGATCATATCCGGTCTGCTCAAGTACAGCATATACCGCGGGTAGAACATTTCTCATTGTTATGCCGTGTTCACATTTCTTTCTCACAATGAGCAGAATGCGCAGTCCTGCTGAGGATATGTATTCAAGCTCTGAACAGTCAATATTAACGGCATCGATGCTGTGCTCCGCTACAGTCCTTTCAAAAAAGCCGAGCAGACTTGGGGCGATCAATGAATCGACTCTGCCGACAAGCTTCAATTTGAGTGCACTGCCATCAATGCCGGCTTTTACATTAAATCCCTTTCGTGAAGCATCACCGGTATCAAGCTGTGCTGCATCATCCGCGAGGGTGATCCTCCAGAACGCACAGCATGAAAGCGCATCCATGACATTTTGTTGCTGCTCGGCGCTCAGTCTTGATAGGCTTGCAAGCTGCGGCATGTGTTCGCTGATTATCATTCGTTCGCCCTTAAGTCCATGAGCGGCAAGGAAGGAATGTGTTTTCTCCATATCAGCTTTTATCCAGCCGCCGCCGTATTTTTTGAGTAATTGTCACACAGAGCCGTCGCGTCTGATTCGTTAAAGTACATAGTCAGCCCCTCGGTGGTTATGCAAATCTCGTCGGAGACATTGGAAATGCCTCTTCTATGGCAGAGGGCAGATCAAGACCTATAAACTTCCTTCCGGCCTCGATATAATATACTGTTCATCGTTTCAGCATGTGTGAGCCCCAACTGCTCCGATATTGCGGCAGCGGTTTTATCATATCTTCGTTTAAAAAATATTCTATTTTGCATCATACCAGCTCTTGCCGCAGGAAGTGTCCGCAACAAGGGGGACACTTAATTTTATGACATTTTCCATTTCGTATTTGAGTATCTGTCGTACCTTGTCGAGCTCGTTCTCAGGCGTTTCGATTATCAGCTCGTCATGTACCTGTAGTATCAGCCTTGCTTTCAGCTTTTCGGACTTGAGTCTGTCATAGACCTTTACCATTGCGAGCTTTATGATATCTGCCGCAGTTCCCTGAACGGGGGTGTTCATTGCGGCGCGCTCGCCGAATCCTCGGATGTTGGCATTTGTTGATGATGCTTCGGGGATATATCTCACGCGTCCGAGCATTGTTCTGACACATCCGTTTTCCTTTGCCTCTTTTTTGAGCTTGCTCATGTATTTATATACACCGCTGTATTTTGTGAAGTAGTCATCCATATACTGCTTTGCTTCACGGAAGGATATGCCCAGATCCTGAGATAGTGAAAATTCGCTCATTCCATAAACAATACCGAAGTTTATCGCCTTTGCACTGGATCGCTGCTCCTTTGTAAGCTGATCTATCGGCACTCCAAGTATCTTTGATGCTGTTACCGCGTGGATATCGGCTCCATCTATAAACGCTTCCTGCATTGCCGGATCGCCGGAAAGATGGGCAAGGACTCTCAGCTCTATCTGTGAATAATCCGCGTCGACAAGCACGCATCCGTCTGTTGCCACAAACATTTTCCTCAATTCTCGCCCCAGCTCTGTCCTTGTGGGTATATTCTGCAGATTGGGATCCGATGAGCTTAGTCTGCCGGTAACAGTTACCGTCTGATGAAAGACAGTATGGATCCTTTTTGTTTCCGAATCCACAAGGCTTCCGAGACTGTCACAGTAGGTCGATTTCAGCTTCTGATATGAGCGGTATTCAAGGACATCACGGACTATCTTATGATCGGGTGCCAGTTTTTCGAGGATATCTGCTTTTGTAGAATATCCGCTTTTTGTCTTTTTGCCGCCCTTCATGCCGAGCTTGTCGAACAGGATAGCGCCGAGCTGCTTTGGTGAGTTGATATTAAAGCTTTCACCGGCTTGCTCGTATATCTCCGCTTCAAGCTTTTTTATCCGTTCCGAGAGCATACTGCCAAACCTTGAAAGCTCCTCTGTGTCAAGAGTGAAGCCCGCCTGCTCCATAGAGGACAATACATTAATCAGCGGCAGCTCAACATTATAATACAGGTCATGCTGACCGTTTTTCTCGATTTTATCCGATAACAGGAAATACAACGCATGGATAATAAGCGCGCATTTGCCGGGTGTATCGGATACCGGGGTATCGTCCAGAAGTGATAGCTGCGCACTGCCGCCCTCATCGTTGATATATACGCCTAAATAGTATGCTGCGAGCGATTCTATATCAAAGCTCTTTGACGGATCGTCAAGATATGCAGCTATGGCGCAGTCGAAGCACAGACCGTTTATAGGTGCGTTTTTACCTAACGCTGTCATTGCTGTTTTAATGCCTGAGCCTATCTTTTTGATCGATCCATCCGCCAATATTGATGCGATCGATGTCGGAAGCCCATCGCCTATGGCTGCATAGTCTGCGCATACTGCTGTTTTGCCGTTTGAA
>CAMNAT010000289.1 GCA_946531785.1 uncultured Oscillospiraceae bacterium | reverse complement strand
ATGTACGGCACCACGCGCTCCATCAGCGCGTTCTGCTCCTCTATCGGGATGCCTGTGAAGCTGCCGCCGAAAAATGCCGCCTCAACGCTTGCGCCGACGGTCGGGATAGTCAGAAGATGCCGTTCTATGATCTCGGTCACCTCATCCGGCGTTGTGGGCGTTATATGCCCCGTTATACGGCGCTGATTGCAGAACACACAGTCATATGGGCAGCCCTTATGCGGAACGAATATGGGAATGTTGTACTTCCTCATTTTTTAAGCTTTTTAAGCAGCAGCTCCGCAGCCCTCTGCTCCGCTTCCTTTTTGCTCTTGCCGCTCGCGGTCTCCTGTGGAATGCCGTTTATCTCGACCTGTACGGTGAAACGGCGGCTGTGCTCGCTGCCCTCTGTCCTTATAGTCGAATATGTCACCGCGCTCTTTCCGTCGCGCTGTACCCATTCCTGCAAAGTCGTTTTATAGTCGGCATAGAGCCCGCCGGAGAGCACCAGCTCTATCCTGTCGGTCATGAGCCGTAATACCCACCTGCGCGCCGTTTCAAGATCACTGTCAAGATATATAGCGCCCAGCACTGCCTCAAATGCGTCCGATATCACCGATGGCCGCCGTCTGCCGCCGGTCATCTCCTCACCCTTGCCGAGCATAATGAGCCCGCTGAGATTGATCTTCTTCGCGACCTCGGCAAGTGAGCCCTCGCACACAAGCGTTGCGCGGAATTTGGACAGATCTCCCTCATTGACATTTCTCATTTTATGAAAGATATAATCACTTATTATAAGGCTCAGAACAGAATCGCCCAAAAACTCCAGACGCTCATTGTTTTTCGTATGCTTTTCGTTTGCGTACGAGCTGTGCGTGAGCGCGGTTCTTAGCAGCTCCTTGTCCTTAAAGACATGCCCTATATAACTCTCTGCATCCATTCTGATTGTCTCCTCTACATATAGTATACCATAGTATATCTATTTTATTTTATCACACTATATATCTTGTGTCAATTATGCAATATAAACAATAAAAATGGAGCTGTATTTCAGCCCCATTGATATTCTTATTTGCTTATCGCTGTTCTCAGTCTGCCGTTCGGGTCCTTTACAAGGACTATAACGAGCCAGATCACAAGTGCGAGTGCTACGACGGACAGTCCGAGGAATGTGTCGTTTAGCATATCACCAAGTGCCGGAGTGAAATACTCCGCGCCCAGCTCCCTGAACTCAACTACCGCGTCAACGAGCCACATCAGCGACGCACCCCAGAACATGAGCGCAAGCGTGCCGAGCCTCATTTTGCTCTCAGGCTTTGTATACCATAATATGCTTGTAACAACAGCGGCAATGACGGTTATGAGTAATGTCATTATGCCTTACCTCCTCTGAGCTTAAAGGACACATCCTTCTTTTTCAGCGTATGCGCCGTGAGCGCCATGCCTGCCCATACCACGGTAACGACCGCAGCCATCGCAACACCCGAGGTCATCATCTCATGCAGCATTTCCGATACTGCCTCGCCGCCCTCAGACGCCGCCGTCAGAAACGGGAACCAAGGTACTACCTCACCATGCCATACATGCTCAAATGCAAGAAGAGCCGAACCGCCCCAGAGCATATTGTTGAGCCAGTTCATTCTTGAAAGAAACGGATGCTTCTCCGCATTTTCCTTTACCTTTTTACCTGTTGCCTTCTCTACGACAGTCGTAACCACCGCCTCAGCTGTAGGCACCAAAAAACAAGCCATAAAAAAACCTCCCTTAAAAAATATTTATACGAAATCTCATATATTTCTGATTTTATTATACATCTTTTTTCACACGCTGTCAAGCATAATTTTACAGCTTCGCGGCGCATAATATTCCGCCATGCGGAAATCATAAGACAAAAAGGAGTGTTTTTTATGAATATGACAAACGAGGAATATAACGAGTATGTAAAGAGGATGACGCCGAATTCAAAGGTAGTGAGAAACAGCGTAAAGGCGTTTTTTATCGGCGGTGCGATCTGTACCATAGGTCAGGGCTTTTTAGAGGCGTATAAGGCTTTAGGTATTGCCGAGGACAACGCCTACACCCTTGTCACCGTCACGCTTATTTTCATCGGCGCTATGCTCACAGGGCTCAACATATACCCAAAGATAGCAAAGCATGGCGGAGCCGGAACGCTCGTGCCGGTGACGGGCTTTGCAAATGCCGTTACCGCGCCCGCGATAGAGGCAAAGACCGAGGGCTATGTTACAGGCGTGGGAACAAAGATCTTTACCATCGCGGGACCCGTTATCCTTTTCGGCACGCTCGCCTCGGTGATATGCGGTATTTTATACTATCTTTGGGGGCTGGTTTAAACAGATTTCTACAATAATCATAAAAAAGAGGAAGTTTTGAAAATAAATGTTGAAAAAAAACGGCGTATGTTATATAATATCATGTACAAAAACAGCAAATATTTTCTGAAAGGAATGATATAATATGGCAAACCCGAAAGCGGCTCTTATCATGGGCTCAGACTCGGACTTTGACAAGGTAAAGGGCTGCATAACCAAGCTGAAGGAGTTTGATATCGACTGCGAGGTGAACGTCATATCCGCGCACCGCACTCCGGCAAAGGCGATGGAGTACGCGGCAGCAGCTGAGGATAACGGCATAGAGGTCATCATCTGCGCGGCAGGCATGGCGGCGCACCTCGCGGGCGTGGTAGCGGCAAACACAACTCTGCCCGTTATCGGGATCCCGATCGAATCCACATTCAACGGTATGGACGCGATGCTTGCGACTGTTCAGATGCCCCCGGGCATACCTGTTGCGACGGTCGGGCTCAACAACGGCACGAACGCCGCAATACTCGCTGCGGAAATGCTTGCGCTTAAATACGACTATCTGAGACCTGTTCTCAAAAACGCGCGTAAAGCAATGGCAGACGGTGTAGCGAAAAAGGACGCGGCGGTAAGGGAAAAGGCTGCTGCTTTATAATTAATAAACACAGGAGGATACATAATGGCAACAGATGCATATAAATCAGCCGGCGTAAATGTCGAGGCGGGCTATGAGTCGGTAAGGCTCATTAAGGATGATGTAAAGAGAACGGCTATCGAGGGTGTGCTCGGCGGGATCGGCGGTTTCGGCGGACTTTTTGAGATCGGCAAGGGCTATGAGAACCCCGTACTTGTTTCGGGCACAGACGGAGTCGGAACAAAGCTGAAAATAGCATTCCTTTTGGACAAGCATGATACGATCGGTCAGGATTGCGTTGCGATGTGCGTAAATGACGTTGCATGCTCAGGCGCAAAGCCGATATTCTTCCTTGACTACCTCGCGGTAGGCAAGAACGTTCCCGAGAGGATAGCGGAGATCGTCAAGGGCGTGGCGGACGGCTGCGTAAAGGCAGGCTGCGCGCTCGTCGGCGGCGAGACCGCTGAGATGCCGGGCTTCTATCCCGAGGATGAATACGACCTCGCGGGCTTTTCGGTAGGTATAGTGGACAAGGCAAAGATAACCGACGGCGACCGCGCAAAGGCCGGAGACAAGCTTATCGGTATCGCGTCAAGCGGCATTCATTCAAACGGCTATTCACTCGTAAGAAAGCTGTTTGACCTCAACGGAGAAAACGCAAGGGCTAACCTTTCAGAATACAGCGAGCGTCTTGGCAAAACAGTCGGTGAGGCACTCCTTACACCGACACGCATATATGTCAAGCCGCTTTTGAAGCTCATCGATGAGGTCGGCATA
>CAMNAT010000288.1 GCA_946531785.1 uncultured Oscillospiraceae bacterium | reverse complement strand
AGCGTCAAAAAAGCTTGCCGATATCGGATATACGAATATATATGAGTTCGGCGGCATAAACACCTGGACGGGCGATATAGTAAAGTAATAGTGTGAATAACCTATGCGTGCTCATCGCATAGGTTATTCAGATTGAAGTGTATGGGGAGATAGTGATGGACAGACTGATATTTCATATTGATGTTAACAGCGCGTATCTGTCGTGGGAAGCGGCCAGGCGGGTGCAGAACGGCGAAACGGATATCCGCCTTATCCCGTCATGCATAAGCGGTGATCCCAATAAGCGCACAAGCGTAGTGCTTGCAAAATCCATCCCTGCTAAGAAATACGGAGTCAGGACTGGCGAGCCGTTATCTATGGCGTTGCGTAAATGCCCGGAGCTGTATGTTGCAAGACCGGATTTCACGCTTTATAAGAGCTCATCTAAAGCATTCAAGGATATCTGCCGGCAGTATGCGCCGGTGGTCGAGGAGTTTTCTATTGATGAATGCTTTCTTGATATGACCGGTACGGAGCTGATCTATCCCGATCCTATAAAGACAGCATATGAGATCAAGAATAAGATCCGCGATACTCTCGGCTTTACTGTAAATGTCGGGATAGCGTCAAACAAGCTGCTTGCCAAAATGGCAAGTGACTTTGAAAAGCCGGATAAGGTACATACATTGTTCAAGGATGAGATCCCGCAGAAGCTCTGGACTCTGCCGATATCGGATCTCTTTATGGCGGGACGATCGGCAGTGGAGAAGCTGGAGCGTGCCGGTATCCGAACAATAGGCGAGCTTGCAAAAACCGATACAAGTCGGGTGCAACGCATACTCGGACAAAAGCTTGGCAAGCTGCTGCACAGCTATGCAAACGGCGAGGATGATTCTGAGGTGACGGCTGATGCGGGATCGGCAAAGGGATACAGCATTTCAAGGACATTTAACGAAAATGTCACCACGACCGAGGAAGCGAACGGGATATTATTGAGCCTTGCCGACAGTGTGGCAATGCGTATGCGTAAGGATAATGCAAAGGCAATGTGCATATCGGTAAAAATACGCTCCGACAGCTTTAGAAACAGATCGCATCAGCAGAATTTACACGAGGCGACCGACATCACAACGCAGATATATGAGGTCGCAAAAAAGCTTTTTTCAGAGCTTTGGGACAGACGCACTCCGCTCCGGCTAATGGGTATAGCCCTGACCAAGATAGTATATGACGCTCCCGAGCAGCTATCGTTTTTTGTTGATGAGAAGAAGGAGAAGGAAAAAAAGATAGACAGGACCGTAGACAGCTTGCGTAGCAGGTTCGGCATGGATTCCATAAAGCGCGGCTCGGTCATAAAAAAGAAATGATCAAAGGTCTTTGACAGAAGGGAAATATAAATCATGGGGACAGAAAAATGGAAGAGAATAATAGAAATGAAGCGTGAGCCATTAGGTGATAACGGCGGGCGTCTGACAGGCTGTGAAGAGCATATAGCCCTTTCAAAGCAGGCGGCGGCAGAGGGGATAGTTCTGTTGAAAAATGATGGCGGGCTTCTTCCGTTTGAGCATGGCACAAGGCTTGCGGTGTTCGGCAAGGCACAGATAGACTATGTGAAGGGCGGAGGCGGCTCGGGCGAGGTACACTCTGCCTATGTGCGCAATATTTATGAGAGCTTGATCCGCACCGGTCGTGTCCGGGTATTCGATAAGCTTTCGCATTTTTATGAGGACTATGTCAGCGCTGAGTACAGCGATAATAAAACGAACGGCATGTTTGATGAAGCGAAAATACCGCGCGAGCTCCTTCGCGAGGCGCGGGCTTTCACCGACACCGCAGTGATAACGATAAACCGCTTTTCGGGTGAGGGCTGGGACAGAAAAAATGACGGAAAGGATATGTATTTTGATCTTTCAAAGAAAGAGAAGAAAATGATCGATGCAGTAACAAGATCATTTGAAAGGGTGGTCGTCCTCATCAATGCCGGAGCAATGATAAATACAGATCAGTTCGCGCAAAATGATAGGATACAAGCCGTTCTTATGATATGGCAGGGCGGTATGGAGGGCGCGTCCGCGGCTGCCGAGGTGCTTACAGGCATCATAACGCCATCCGGCAAGCTGGTAGATACCTGCGCCAGGAGCCTTGCGGATTATCCGTCATCGGACGGGTTTCATGAGAGCGAGGACTATGTAAAATATACCGAGGATATCTTTGTCGGCTACAGATATTTTGAGACCATTCCCGGCAAAAAGGAAAGAGTGGTATATCCGTTCGGCTACGGACTATCATATACAAGCTTTGAGCTTTCGCAGATAACTGCCAGGGAGATAGACGGACGGATATATGTATCTGTCAATGTCAGGAATACCGGTGAATACAGCGGCAAGGAGGTAGTGCAGCTTTATTATTCCGCGCCGCAGGGCAGGCTTACAAAGGCTGCAAGGGAGCTTTGCGCGTTCAGAAAGACGAAGCTTTTAGCTCCCGGGGAGAGCGAGACGCTAACGCTTGATCTTACAATAGATGATATGGCATCATATGATGATACGGACGCTATAGAAAAAAACGCGTATATCATGGAGCAGGGCGAGTATAGATTCTTTTTGGGCAATTCCGTAAGGGATGCGAAGGAGATAGAGTATAAGCACACAGAGCAGGAAGCAAGGATAGTGAAAAAGCTTACAAGCTATTGCGCACCGGAGCGACTCGGCAAGAGGCTTACAGCCTCCGGCGAATATGCAGCCGTAAAGGATGAAAGGCAGACAAGAAAGAGCTTTGGTCGCGGCTATAAATGCAGGGGGAATGCTTTTGAAAAAACGGATATAAAAAAGCTGAAAGATGTATATAACGGAAATATAACGCTTGATGAGTTCATCGCGCAGCTTTCCGATGAGGAGCTTATCTCGCTTGTTCAGGCAAAGGGAAATAAGGGTGTTGCCAACACCGGCGGTATAGGTGATCTTGAGAAATACGGCATACCCGCGCCTATGACGGCAGATGGACCGGCGGGCGTAAGGATAGAGCTGGATACCGGGATACGCACGACAGCGTTTCCGGTGGCGACCATGCTTGCGTGCACATGGAATACGGAGCTTTGCGAGGAAATAGGCAGAGCGGGCGCGCTTGAGATGAAGGAGAATGATCTGTCCATATGGCTGACTCCGGCGCTCAATATTCACCGCAGTCCGTTATGCGGCAGAAACTTTGAATACTATTCCGAGGATCCGTATATTGCAGGCAAAATGGCAGCCGCAATGGTAAGGGGCATACAGTCGCAGGGCATAGCGGCAACACCAAAGCATTTCGCGTGCAATAACAAGGAAACGAACAGATTTGAATCGGATTCTGTTGTTTCTGAAAGGGCGCTGCGCGAGATATATCTGAAGGGCTTTGAGATCTGCGTAAAGGAATCGGAGCCGATGGCTATAATGACATCATATAATCTCATAAACGGCGTGAGAGCCTCGGAGAACGCGGAGCTCATAACAGGCATACTGCGAGGCGAATGGGGATATAAAGGTCTTGTTATGACGGATTGGTGGAATCATGCGTCGCACTATCGGGAAGCGCTTGCCGGAAATGATATAAGGATGCCGGAGTCTGCGCCGTCAGACCTTAAGGAAGCATTTGAAAAAGGTCTGATCAGCCGCGATCAAGTTGCAGCATGCGCCCGGAATGTTCTGAAGCTTATACTTGACCTGGAGTAAATAAGCGCATGGCTAGCTCATAAGCTTGAAAT
>CAMNAT010000287.1 GCA_946531785.1 uncultured Oscillospiraceae bacterium | reverse complement strand
ATCGTCGTCATCCATGATGTTACCAAGCATGAGCGGCTCGAGAGCGCCCGCCGCGACTTTGTCGCAGATGTGTCGCATGAGCTGAGGACGCCGCTGACGGTCATAAAGTCATATGCGGATATCTTAGCCGACACTCCGGACGCGAATCCGGAAACGAGAACGAGATTTTTAAATACGATATCGTCTGAGACCGATCGTATGACAAAGATAATCTCCGACCTTCTCACGCTTTCAAAGCTGGATGTTGACGCTAATTACACGCGTCCGCATGAGGAGATAGACATACGCTCAATGCTTGACAGCCTTGTGGATCGTCTGTCGCTGACGGCAAAGAAGAAGGATCAGAAGCTGACATATACACCGATAAACGATGTGCCCAACCTCAAGGGCGACAAGGACGGACTGGAGCGCGTGTTCACAAATGTTATTTCAAACGCGCTGAAATATACGCCTTCCGGCGGCGAGATAAACATATTCTCATCGAAGATGTATAACGATATCATCGTCAAGGTGTCAGATAACGGCATAGGCATCCCCAAGGAGCAGCTGCCCAATATCTTTGACAGGTTCTACCGTGTCGACAAGGCGCGCTCGCGTGACAAGGGCGGCACAGGTCTCGGGCTTGCCATAGCAAAGCAGACGATAGAATCCGCATTCGGCGGAAAGATACTTATAAGCAGTGAGCTCAACAAGGGCACAGATGTTACCATCAGCATACCCATACCGAAAAAGCAGTAAGCGGGAAAGGAACGACTCAGATGAAGATAAAAACCGATATTCTTATAGTCGGCACGGGAGTTGCGGGGCTGTACTGCGCTCTCAATCTTTTGCCGGAGCGTGAGATACTGCTCATCACCAAGGCGACGGCGGAGGAGAGCGACTCCTTCCTCGCGCAGGGCGGCATCTGCATGCTGCGTGACGATGCTGATTATGAGCCGTATTTTGAGGATACCATGCGCGCGGGGCATTACGAGAACCGAAAAGAGTCGGTGGAGATAATGATACGCGCGTCACAGGAGACTATACAGGATCTTGTCGGCTATGGCGTAGACTTTGAGCGCAACCCGGATGGCAGCCTGAAATTCACCAAGGAGGGCGCGCATTCCGCACCGCGCATCTGCTTCCATGAGGACATAACCGGTAAGGAGATATCCTCGAAGCTTTTAGCCGAGGCGCGCCGGAGGAAGAACATAAAAATAATCGAGAATATGAAGATGGTCGATATTATCACAAGCGGCAACCGCTGCATAGGCATCGCTGCCGAGAGCGGCGAGGGTGAAATGACAGAGATCGCGGCAAAATATACGGTGCTTGCTACAGGCGGCATAGGCGGGCTGTATCATAACAGCACGAACTTCCCGCATCTTACCGCGGATTCACTCGCTATCGCCATGAAGCATAAGATAGAGCTTGAAAATATCGACTATGTGCAGATACATCCGACAACTCTGTATTCGCCCCGCAAGGGCAGACGCTTTTTGATAAGCGAATCTGTGCGCGGCGAGGGCGCGATACTTCTGAACGCGGCTCTGGAGCGGTTCACCGACGAGCTGCAGCCGCGCGATGTGGTCTCAAAGGCACTGTGGAAGCAGATGTATGAGGACGACAAGCCGTATGTCTGGCTGTCGATGGAGAATATCCCGAAAGAGGATATCCTCACGCATTTCCCGAACATATACCGCCATTGTCTTGAGGAGGGCTATGATGTCACAAAGGAGTGCATACCCGTGGTTCCGGCTCAGCACTACTTTATGGGCGGCATACATGTGGATAAGAATTCAAGGACATCTATGGATAACCTGTACGCCGCGGGCGAGACTGCCTGCAACGGCGTACACGGAAAAAACAGGCTCGCAAGCAATTCCCTGCTTGAAAGTCTGGTATTTGCAAAGCGCGCGGCAAAGGATATCGACAGCGGCTTTGACGAATGTGAAGCTATCGCGCCGGATGTGGATATAGAGAGCTACCGCGGCTGCGATAAGGACTATGTAAAAACAGTAAGACGAGAGATAGAAAGGTGGGAGCTTACGCGTGAATGAGATAACGATGCTTATGAATGCCGATGAACTTATCCTCAGCGCGCTCAGAGAGGACATTTCAAGCGAGGATGTCACCACGAACGCCGTTATGCATGGATACCAAAAGGGCGAGGTAGACCTTATATGCAAGCAGGACGGCATACTTGCCGGCATAGAGGTGTTCAAGCGCGTATTCACGCTGCTTGATAAGGACACGGAGTTTGATATAGGCGTTCATGACGGCGAGGAGATAAAGAACTCTCAGAAGCTCGGAACCGTCACCGGCGATATCCGCGTGCTGCTCTCGGGCGAGCGCACCGCGCTCAACTACCTGCAGAGGATGTGCGGCATCGCGACCTATACGAATTCGATTGTAAAGCTGTTGGAAGGCACAAAGACAAAGCTTTTAGACACCCGCAAGACCACACCGAACATGCGTATATTTGAAAAGTACGCAGTAAAGGCGGGCGGCGGCTCGAACCACAGATACAACCTGTCCGAC
Source organism: uncultured Oscillospiraceae bacterium (assembly GCA_946531785.1). Classification (GTDB taxonomy): domain Bacteria; phylum Bacillota; class Clostridia; order UBA1381; family UBA1381; genus Ornithomonoglobus. The sequence continues at coordinate 1,201 of CAMNAT010000287.1, read as the reverse complement.
GGAATTCTGTTAAAGGATAACCACATCGGCGCGGCGGGCAGTGTTAAAAACGCTGTGAAGCTCGCAAAGGAGTATGCGCCGTTTGTGAGGAAGATAGAGGTCGAGACGGAAAGCCTTGACATGGTGCGCGAGGCGGTCGAGGCGGGCGCCGATATCATTATGCTAGACAATATGACGCACGACATGATGCGCGAGGCTATCGCGCTTATCGACGGACGCGCCGAGACCGAGTGCAGCGGCAATGTGACAAAGGAGAACATAAAGGCGCTGACAGATCTGGGTGTTGACTATATCTCAAGCGGAGCGCTCACGCACAGCGCGCCGATACTTGACCTTTCGCTTAAAAATCTGCATGCAATATGAAACATCAGGGGACGGCAGCATAGGCGTTGCCGTCCCTTTGTTGCGTAAATAAATGCCGCCCCGGGGCGGCGGATCGGAGAATATTATGAAAAGGATAATATCATTCCTTTGCGCGGCATCGGTCGCGGCAGCCGCCGCGGCGTTCACGCCCGCGCTCGCGGATAACGCGATAACGATAACAAAAAGCGGCGGCTCCTTGGAGAGCATTTATGCCGAGTGGAAAAACACAAGCAGCGCAAGCAGCTATACGATAACCTGCACAGACTCATCCGGCGGCGTAACTACGGCGGACAAGGAGCTTATCCGTCTCTATGACGGATACTACCGCGTGGATGTGCCGGGGCTGAAGGAGGGGACATATACCGTTAAGATAGCCGACTCAAACGGCGCGTCCGCCGAGGCGGCGGGCATCAGCGTCAAGGCTCATACCCGCGAGGGCTTCGCGTTCTCTCCTGCATCACCGAACGGCGGAAAGGCATCCGGCGGCTATAACGATGACGGCACGCCCGCAGCGGGGGCACGGATAATTTATATTACGCAGGATAATGTAAACAGCGTAAAGGCGACTGTCGGCAGCAAGTCCTACACGGGATTCCAGAATATCCTGAACGCTATCGGCAAGGACAGCTCCGGCACTCATTATATCATCCGTATCATCGGCACGATCGACGGCTCCGGAGTAAGTCTTGCCAATGCAAGCAAGAATTTTGAAGCCAAGGGCTTAAAGAACACCACAATAGAGGGCATCGGCGAGGACGCGACGCTCACAGGCTGCGCGTTCTTCATAAAGGAATGCAGTAATTTCGAGCTGCGCAACATCGGCGAGATGCTCTTCCTT
>CAMNAT010000286.1 GCA_946531785.1 uncultured Oscillospiraceae bacterium | reverse complement strand
TTATATGTTATAATAGAAAAAGATCTTGCATTTTAAAAGGAGAGAAAAATATGGCAAATTATAATTTCAAAAGAATTGTTGCCGCAACTTCCGCTTTTACGATGTTGTCTGCTTTCGCCGCTCCTGTTATGGCATCAGACCAAAACGGAACAACATCAATAAAGTGCGCGGTGGGTGATAATCTCACTGTAGGTACATATCCTGAGTCGGCGGCAGAAACACAGAAGCTGATAGATAACCGCCCCGATATCCAGAGGCAGGTTGAGGATATGGGCAGAGGGCTTGTTGCTGTCAAGACAGAGAACGGTGTGTTTGTTTCGTGGCGATGGAAGGGAACTGAAAGCATTGATGTTAAGTATAACCTTTATAAGAACGGGACAAAGCTCAATTCCGAGCCGATGAGTCTTACAAACTATTCCGATATCGACGGAAAGCTTACAGATAAGTATTCTGTCAGCACTGTGATCAATGGCAGCGAAGGTGAAAAATGCGCGGATGTAACGGTCTGGGACGGTTACTATGAGATACCGCTCGGCGATCCGCCCGCGCCCGCTGAGGTCGAGGGTGTTACTGACAATCCCGGCGCATATGGACCGGGCGAGATCGCGATAGGTGATCTTGACGGCGACGGTGAGTATGAATTTGTTATCAAGTGGAACGGAATTACGCGTGACGCGTCTAAATCCGGATATACAAGCATATGCTATCTTGATGCATATGAGCTTGACGGCACTTTCATGTGGCGTGTAAATATGGGCCCGAATATCCGTTCGGGCGAGCATGATACTCAATTCATGGTCGGCGATTTTGACGGTGATGGTAAGTCTGAAATGGCATGCCGTACCGCTGACGGAACAGTTGACGGCAAGGGTAAGGTGATCGGCGACGCAAATGCCGATTGGTATAAGCACAGCTCCGGTATAGAGGGTAAAAACCTTACAGGTCCGCTTTATCTTACTGTTTTCAGCGGTGTTGACGGATCGGAAATAGATACCATTGATTTCTTCGTGCAGAGCCAGGGTAAGTGGGCTGACGGTACAGAGTGGGATATAGAATCATGGGGCGATAAGGACGGAAACCGTTCGGAGCGTTATCTCGGTTCTATAGCTTCGTTTGACGGTGTTCGCACATCCTTCATACAGTCAAGAGGCTATTATGCAAGGACTTGCATAGGCGCATGGCATCTTGAGAACGGCAAGATCGTTGAGGACTGGACATTTGATTCTCACGATTATCCGGAGGGCTTCAACGGACAGAGCGTTGCGGGTCAGGGCTATCACAGCATGACCATAGCAGATGTCGACTTTGACGGTAAGGATGAGGTAATGTTCGGCAATCTTGCTCTTGATGATGACGGAAAGCCGATGTATTCGACCGGTCTCGGACATGGTGATGCTCATCACCTCGGAGATCTTCTTCCATCAAGACCCGGTCTTGAAATGTTCACGGTTGAGGAGTGGAGAGGCTCGCCGTATGGCTTTGCAATGCGTGATGCAAGAACGGGCGAGATCGTTTACGGACTGTTTACAGAAACAGATAACGGACGAGGCTGTACCGCAGATCTGGATCCCAGATATGAGGGTGAGGAAGCATGGTCGGCATACGGCGTAATGACAGCTGCTGACGGTACAGTGCTTTCAACAAACTATTCCGTACCTGCTAACTTTGCTATCTACTGGGACGGCGATCTCGGCAGAGAGATAGAGGACGGCAACGGAGTATACAAATACAGTATCGATGATAACCGCGTACATGCGATCTTCAAGGCGACTGGCGCGCATTCCATCAATGCTACAAAGTCAAATCCGTGTATCCAGGCTGATATAATCGGTGACTGGCGTGAGGAGCTTATATTCCCGTCAAATGATAATAAGTCACTCAGAATATATACGACAGATATGCCTACAGCTTACAGGATACCGGAGCTTCAGTCTGACGGAGAATACTATGATGCTGTAAGATGGCAGAACTGCTGCTATAATCAGCCGCCGCATGTAAGCTATGCTCTGGGCTATGATCTTAAGCAGGTTCCTGTTCCACAGGTGTTTACTGTTGCAGCTGATGGAACAAAGGTAATAAACCCGGATCTTAAATCAAAGAAGTATTACAGCATAGATGAGCTGTATTTCGGTGACAATGTGGAGCTTGTTCTTGACACACCGACAGCGCTTGTAAACGGCAAAAAGATGCTTGTTGATAATGATAATCCGAGTGTCAAGCCATATCTGAACGCTGATGACAGAACAATGGTCCCGCTCAGATTCATTGCCGAGGCATTCGGCGCTACAGTCGATTACAACGATGAAACGACTGAGATATCTATAGATATGTATGATAAGACCGGCACAAAGCATATCAGCATGTGGCCGGATAAAAAGGATTATGCTATAGGTGCATTCAAGTCCGAGGAGGGCGGACTTGAATACCTTGAGATGGATACAGAGCCTGTCATTGAAAACGAAAGAACAATGGTTCCGGTACGTTTTATAGCGGAAGCCTTGGGCAAGCATGTTGATTATAATGACGGACTGATCTACATTTCAACACTTGAAAGCGGCATTGCTGATCTTGCAAAGAATGCTGAGTCTGAAAAAGCAAAGATCAAAAATACTGCTCAGGCGGCTCAGACAAAGGATGTATCAAAGATCGAGGACTATGGCGATAAATCTCTCGGACTCAGATATCAGCCTGTTGAGATAACAACATCCAACGAAACGGACGGCTCGGCTGTTAATGACTATGATCCCGCAACTTCATGGACTTGTCCGGCGGGCGGCGAGATCGTGTTCAACAAAGGCAACTGGTACGGTACACCTGCAGCTGTCGTAATGTTCGGTGATGACAAGGTGCATCATTTTGATATTATGTATAGCGGCAATGGCAAGGACTGGCAGCTGGCGGTAAGCAACCGCATCAGCCCGGGAAAGAGCGGCGTATATGAGAAGTATTACTTCGGAGTCCCGCCGTATCCCACCTATGTGAAGTATGTATCCCTTGACGATGAGGATACCGAGATCGCTGAGCTTGGTTTTGCAATAGTTGATTGATAAAAGTATATCTGAAGTCACCGGCAAAGCTGCCGGTGACTTTGTTGCGGAACGGCTTGGAGGTTTCAAAGCAGTAATTTTAGTAAAGTTTTGAGGTAAATATATGAATTTAAAGAATAAGATAATACTGGAGCAGTATCGCGCAGCAAAGGATGAGTATATCGAGCTTGAAAAAATAGTATGCGATATTCTTACAGAAGCGGTAAAAGAGCATGATATCAGCTTATTCAGTCTGGGACACAGGATCAAGACGGAAAAAAGCTTGTCCGGCAAGCTGGATCTGAAGGGTGATAAATATGCATCCCTTGAAGATATCACCGACATTCTGGGCGTAAGAATGGTGTGCTTTTTCAATGGTGAGGTGGATAAGCTCTCGGAGATAATACCCGATCTGTTTGTTATTGACAAGGAGAACAGCGTTGATAAAAGAAAGGCGCTGGATCCGCGCATGTTCGGATATATGTCGATACACTTTATATGCTCATTGGACCCGGCGAAGGGGTATCCTGCTAATCTGTGTGAGAAAAGATTTGAGATACAGGTACGTTCGGCTCTGCAGCATGTCTGGGCAGAGATAGAGCATGATCTCGGATATAAAAGTGAATTTGGTGTTCCGTGGGGCGTCCGGCATGAGTTTTCTAAAGCGGCAAGTATTCTGGAGGTCGCTGATGAACAGTTTGCAAATATCA
>CAMNAT010000285.1 GCA_946531785.1 uncultured Oscillospiraceae bacterium | reverse complement strand
AATTCTCGCGCGGTGTTCTGAGCATTTCAAAATCAGCCGTGCCGCTTGTCCAGCTAAGACCCTCCGCCCAGCCGAACCTATCACGATATTGCATAAGCTCCGTCTTTGAGAGAATCGCCGCCGGTGATTTAACAACATAGTCATCCTTACACGGTCCTACTGTACATCCGCCCTCTGTGAGCCATTCATGTTCTGTATCAAGATACGGGATAAACGCCGGAGCGAGCTTATTGCTGTTCAGTATGCTGTTTACAGGATCGGACGCAGATATATCACCGGCTTTTGCATATGTATTTTTCAACCAATACGCAAGATTCCCCTCGGTCTCCGGGTCAAACTTGTTGTTTGTATTCGCGTCGATATAACGCACACCCTGTGTTGCGTCCTTCTCAAGTCTCGCAACTGCCGCAGCTTCTATCAACAAGAACTTCGCATCACCAGAACCCGAATCATCAAGTAGGAAGTATGTGCGTGCCGTTTCGCCTAAGCCTGAGCTTGTGTCAGCTACCGTAAGTCTGTAGGTAGTATTGATCGCCTGCTGTCCGCCGTTGGTGTTGTCCGCCGCGCCCGGTGTCAGAGCCGCTGCCACCGATACCGGTGTGCTTTCCGTTGACGGACCTTCTGTTACACCATCGGTCAGATATGCGCTGACTCTTACATATTTGCTTGCCTGCGCGTTTTTAAGTGTGTATGTTGCGCCTGTTGCACCCGAAATATCGCTGTATTCGCCGTTTGCGGAATCAGCCTGCTGCCACTGATAGACAGCCGTCAAACCCGCGCTCGGCGCGGCATGTGATGCCGTGAGCGTATAACCCGGCTTTGCTGTGCCGGTGATAGACGGAGTTACCGTTTCATCTATCGAGCTTGAAGAGCCAAAAATATCGTCCAGCTCTTCTTCGGTATAGCCTACGCTCTCAAGGTCGGATCTTGTATAGTTATCCGCTATCGCTTCTACTACCTTTGAACCTGTATTGGCCAGATCCAGCTTTACATTCTTAAAGAAGTTTACTCCCAGCCAGAAGCATGGACGGAAACGGTAGGTCGTTGTTATGGTGGCCGAACCTCGGTTACCTGAGCTTGTGGATACGAATAATCCCGTTGCAAGAGATGTCACCTGCGGTGATCTCAAGAGCCAGTTCTGGTTTGAATGATTTGCAGCTGTATCACCTACATATCCCACGATCTCTTTGTATGCCTCCTGCTCATCTCTTGATAAAACAGTTACAGGACAAGTGATCGTTGTTTTAGCCAAAGCTGTCAATCCGTCATAGCCCGGCATTGCCCACTCATGGTTTTGGTCTATATAGCTCTTGACCTCCGGTATTAATGTATATATAGCCGCACCTGATGTTGTTCCGGTAGGCAGCAAGTTGGTTGTTGCCGCGCTACCGTCAAGATTGAACCATGTTTGGTTCAGATAACCCGAAAGAGTATCAGCGTCTGTCGGATCCCACGAAAAGTCCTTATTTCCCGCGTTGTGTATCGGGCCCGCGCCGTAGTTGGCGGATGCTATTACAAAAAACCGTGATGAGCTGCTGTTTTTATCTGTATCAAGCAATACAAACTTATATCTGAACTGATATGATGCAGCATTATTAGCGACGGTGAACACATAAGCCGCATCATTGCTTGATGTATTTGCATGTACAACAAGCGTTGCCGGAACAACGGCAAGCAATGCTATTGCTATTGCCGAAACTGCCGAAATAAATTTTTTCATTTTCTTCCTCCTATCTTATTATATCTCTTCAAGACATAATACCTTAATTCTTACAAGAGTGCCCTTTCCCTGAGCGCTCTCAATGCTCACCCCACAGGCTGAGCCATACTCATAAATAATTCTGTTAGTCGTGTTTTTGATCCCCACCCCCTTATAGCTATCGGAATCAAGAACAGTGGTATCAAAGCCGGCACCGTTATCCTCTATCTCAAAGATAATGAAGCTGCCTCTTTTATACGCTCTGATCTTTATTATTCCTGTTTCTTCTCTGCCTTCGAATGCGTACTTGATCGCGTTCTCTACAAACGGCTGAAGTATTGTCTTAATTATTTCACAGCCTAAAATCTCTTCTTCAACCGAAAAATCTATACAGAACCGACCCGGCCAGCGGATCTCCTGGATCTTTATATAGCTTTTTACATGCTCGATCTCTTCCTCAACGCTTATATACCTGTCGCCGTTATGGAGGCTTACCTTAAAGAAGCTGCTGAGCGCATACACGATCTCCTCGATCTGCTCTTCACCCTTGAGCTTTGCAATACTGCTTATTATATCAAGCGTATTATAAATAAAGTGCGGATCTATCTGAGCCTGCAGCACTTCAAATTCTATCCTGTGCTTTTCTTCAAGAATTTTCGTATTGTTTTGTATAAGCTTGCGTATGCGTACAAACATTTCCTCGATCATAACGCTAAGCTCGCCTATTTCATCATCAGTTGCCGCCGGAAGGATCACATCGGATATTTCCGAGCCGTTCCCAAACGCTCTTACGCTCTGCTCCATCATCCTGACCGGCTTAGTCAATGCATATGACAACGCCGCACCGATGAGCGCGAACATTATTATCATGAGTATCAGCGTTGTGCCGGTCGCGTATGAAAACCGGTTCACAGCACTATGATAAAGGTTCTTCGGCAAAATCTGGTTTATAACGAGACCGGATGGCATATTCTTATTTGAAAAATCAAGCTCTGACCTTGTATATATATAATAATTACCACCGAGCATCAGCTCATTTTGGTGTCCGTCATCTGCTTTGAAGCAGTTATTGAACATATTATTCGAGTTTATAATATCCCGATTATTTGAAAATATGATCCTGTCACTGCTGTCGGTAATAAAGCAGATCATATCATTGTTATCTTTGACCCTGCTGTAATAATTATCCAACAAATCTGTGGCGAGGTACATTATTACCTTCTTATCCTCAGAATGGTAATCATAGCTGTTAAGGCTCTGTATCACCCGAAGGTAGCTATCGCCGTTTTGGTCACGCACTATTGAGCCCAAAAGTATTGCACCGCCGGCATCAACATTATCTGTAATATCCGCGTGTCCGGCTCCAAATGATTTGTCATCAAATAACCGATATTCTTCACCGTCATCTGTAACAACACTGATATGATACTGCTCATCACTATACTCTAGTTTTCTGTTTACGGCAGATAGTATCTCCCGCTGCCTTTCATCGCGGGGGAACGAGGCATCATCAAAAATAGAAGTCAATGTGTTATCCGAAAACAGCTTTATACATTGCACTGAGTTTTGGTATATCTCATTTTCGAGCTTATTCTCCGCCAGGCTTCTGAAGGTTTGCGTATATCGCTCCAGATCGCTTTCATTTATCATACCGATCTCATGAATAGTGTTGCAAAAAAGCAAAATGCACGGAATAGTGGCAAACACAAGCAGAAATATGAATATGCGCGCACTGATCCTGAATTTTCTGAGCAAACTTATCATATCAAACTCCTATTTATCCGATGTGTTTTCTTTAATGTATCGTTTAATAGCATCTATCGGCTCTGATATGCTCTTTCCGAGCTTATAAGCGCCAAAAACACATACCATAAAGGTCAATACAGAGATAAGAATGTTCTTACAAAGCAGACTGTTGATCTGCTCAGTAATGTTTTCAGAGGAAGCAATCACAAAAAGCTCAAGACCCAACTCCTCTATCTCTACTACGTGGACCCCATTCCTTGCGCTACGATCTGCCTGATCGGATAAAAGGTCAGAATA
>CAMNAT010000284.1 GCA_946531785.1 uncultured Oscillospiraceae bacterium | reverse complement strand
GTTGACGGATACCTCGTATGCGGTGCGTGTGATGATCTCCTCTTCGGAGAGCTTTTTCTGATACTGGCGCGACTGGATCCTGCCCCAGATCTTTACATTGTTGCCGACCTCAAGATTTTTCGCGTATCTGGCGTTCCTTCCCCAGGCTATGACGGGTATGTAGTCGGACTTGTTGTAGCTGCGGTTCACCGCGATCAGGAGATCGCAGATCTCGCGCCCGAACGGTGTCACGCGGAACACCGGCTTTTTGCAGATATAGCCGTTTAAAAACAGTGTGTTGGGGTTATGCCCGTCGCTTACGCTTCTCTTTATATCCTTTGCGAAGATGGTGAGTATCAGGCGGTTATCGCCGCCGGGCGTGTAGCTGTTATATGACCGGAACTGACCCTCGATATCCACCGTATCGCCGACGGCAAAATGATCGTCGGCAAGCAGCCGCTCCGATACCATGATCCGCACCTCGTCATCCGTTCCGCTAAGCCGCGGTATGGAGAGCGTAAAGGTATAGAATTTCTCGGCGTATATCTCATGGTTAAAGGTGAATTCGTCGGCAATAACACCTGTGACCATTGCCTGATTATTTGTGATGTCCATAAAAAACAGATCCTCCTTGGTTTGTAGATATATTTAAATATATGCAGGAGCTTCCGTATTTAGAACTGTTTTAATATAAAAAGGCGCGGTCTGATGACCGCGCCGAAAGCTTATTTTGAATAGCCGATTATTTTATGATTCTGCGAGAAGAACCGCAGGTTTGCATCAAAGAACAGATGCGAAACGCTTCTGCCCGGCACAAAGCTGCCGCCGGTGAGCTTGTTCTGAGAATCCCATGTCGTGTCAACTAAGACCCAGCGCCCGTCGAGATATACCTCGTTCCAGGCATGGTTTGCATCGGGCGTGTTTATGCTTGTCTCCGTCCATGCTATATCGCCCTCCTCAACGCCTAAGGCATAGCCGGTAACGACATTGCAGCCTATGCCCGCGGCGCGGCAGAGCGCGGCGAACAGGTTGGAATAGCCCAGGCATACCGCCTTGCGCTGAAACAGCACATCCGATGCGACATATGCGGTCGAGGATATGTTTGTCGATGAGACTCCGTCCTCGTCGTAATAGATGTTCTCGCATACCCAGTCGTGTATTTTGAGCGCCTTGTCGTAGTCGGTCGCGGCTACCTTTGTGAGCGATTCCGCAAGAGCCTTTATATCGGGGTAGTCGGAGCAGATATCGTATGTGCTTTTGAGCGATGCCGAGAGCGACCGCGCCTTTTCAAATTCAGTTACATTATGCTCATATACCGGCGGCACTTTTAAGCCCCAGACGCCGTCTTGGCGGCGCTCAAGGTATATATAGTTATATAGCTTGCTTGCATACTCTCCCGAGCTCTCAGCGCCTGTGTAGACAACGAGCTGATCCGCGCCGGCGGGTATATCTATGACCGCGCGGTACTGACCTGAAAAATCGCACTGTGCGCGCGCCTCGGAAAGGGTGTTCATATCCTTGTCAACAATGCGGTAGACAAGGTATCTTTCATCGCTGCGGTGGGTAACGCCGTAAACATCTAGCGTGTTCCTGCCCGGCGCTACGGATATGTTCTCGCCGTTATAGAAGTTGAGCATGGTGTCGCTGCGAAGATACGCGTTTGCCGCGACATCCTCGGGGTCGATCGGAAGCTCGGTCTTGGTTATGCTCGCCCATAGCTCCTGCGGAGAGGGGATCAGTGAGACATATTCATTCACCTTGTCAGAATAGTAGCTGACCGAATCGGAAAAGCCCGGTGCGAAATTGTCAAGGAAGGGGATGTTTTTGCCTATATCCTTGAAGAACCGCGTCCTGCTGTTCAGGACGACAAGGCCTATCGCAAGTACGAGCGCGAAAAAGATCGTCCGTCTGATAAATCTTTTTAATCGTTTCATGTATTTTCACCTTTGGTAAACGGATAGGAGAACAAAGCGCCTTCGGCGCACGCCTGCGGCGGGCAGAGAAGATAAAGCGCTTTGTTATGCCCATGTGCGTTTCCGACCATAGGTCGGATATTTCGCACGGGCAATTAAATCATTTTTTTACTTTATAAGAAAGCAATTTCTTATAAAGTAAAAAAGTGCCACGACCTAACTTGCTTAAGCCGCAGCACTTTTTGGAGGTGGCACCCGGATTTGAACCGGGGCATAAGGGTGTTGCAGACCCGTGCCTTACCACTTGGCTATGCCACCAGATAGCAAAAGACGCCGTCGGCGTCTTTTGCGGATGGAGCGGAAGACGAGATTCGAACTCGCGACGTTCACCTTGGCAAGGTGACGCTCTACCACTGAGCCACTCCCGCATACGGTCTGCCGTATAAAACAGCAGAACGCTTGGTGCTTCCGGGTGGAATCGAACCGCCGACACAGGGATTTTCAGTCCCTTGCTCTACCGACTGAGCTACAGAAGCAAATGGCGATCCGGATGAGGCTCGAACTCACGACCTCCAGCGTGACAGGCTGGCGTTCTAACCAACTGAACTACCGGACCACTTGGTTAAATATTATGGTGGGAGTTACAGGGCTCGAACCTGTGACCCTCTGCTTGTAAGGCAGATGCTCTCCCAGCTGAGCTAAACTCCCATACCAATCAATTTAACGACAAGTGATATTATAGCAAAGACTTTCTGTTTTGTCAACACTTTTTTTAAAAAAAAGTAAAAAAGTAAGTGATCGCTGTGTTTTTCAGTCAGTTTTAACATCATATACCGCGTATTTTCACCGCATATTTTTGCAGCTCGACGATAAAAAGCGGCAGTATCGAGAGCGCGAAGCACACCCCGAGGCATAGTCCGTTAAGCGGACATACATCAAAGAGCGCCGCCGCGGGCGGGAAGTAGATGATCCCAAGCTGCGCTGCCGCGCCGAAGATGAACGACAGCACAAGATATTTATTTTTAAACAGTCCGTCATGAATGACGGAGCTCTCAGAGCGCATATTGAATGCGTGCACAAGCTCTGAAATGCTCAGGACAAAGAACGCCATCGTCCGCGCGCATACCTCGCTTTTTGTCAGCACCAGCCCGGCGCCGTAGGCGACAAGGGCGAGCGCGCCTATCATCATGCCCTCGAACATTATCGAGAGCCACAGTCCGCCGGAGAATATGCCCTTTTTTGCATCCAGCGGCTTGCGCGCCATTATATCCCGCGCCGGAGGATCGAGCCCGAGCGCGATGGCGGGGAAAGAGTCGGTAACGAGGTTTACCCATAACAGCTCTATCGCCGTAAGGGGCGAGGACAGCCCGAAGATTATCCCGAACAGTACCGTAAGTATCTCGCCGATATTTGAGGACAGCAGGAACTTGACGGATTTTTTTATGTTGTCATATATAGCCCTGCCCTCGCGCACTGCGCGGACTATGGTGGCGAAGTTATCGTCTGCAAGTATCATGTCGGAGGCGGATTTTGCGACATCGGTGCCGCTCATGCCCATGCTGCAGCCGATGTCCGCGGCAGAGAGCGCGGGCGCGTCGTTTATCCCGTCGCCGGTCATTGCCACGACCTCGCCGTCAGCCTTGAGCGCGTTGACTATCCGCGACTTGTGCGAGGGCGATACGCGGGCGAATACCGAGCAGCTCCTCAGAGCCTTTGTAAGCTCCTCATCGTCCATGCGGTCAAGCTCAGTGCCTGTGTATGCGGTGTCCGATGCTATGCCGACCTTTTTTGCTATCGCCTGCGCTGTGCGCGCATGGTCGCCCGTCACCATTATAGTGCGTATGCCGGCA
>CAMNAT010000283.1 GCA_946531785.1 uncultured Oscillospiraceae bacterium | reverse complement strand
ATTTGGGGTTCCGTTTTAAAGCGAATCCCATACATACTGCTTATCGCCGACTTCAAGCTCAATATTATCAAGCTCTGCCTTACCGCCGGTGAAGCTCGCATCATATATGCTTGCTCCGGTAAATCTATCACCGTCATATGCAGCTCTGATAACTACCGCTGATTGCAGATCATCTGTGTCGGCTGACATTGTTACCTTGCCCGCCGCATAGCCTATCTCCACCTGAGGGAATGCTCCTGCCGGTTCTTCTGTCGGCTTTGCGGTCGGCGCCGGTGTCGGCTGTGTTGTCGGTTTTGCTGTAGGTATCTCTTCCTCGCCCTCATAGTCTACGATTATCATGTATATCGATTCCTTCATCTGAGGCTGGATATATACCGGCTTTGACATATCCTCGGTAGTGACTGTGAGCGTCTGGATGTTCCTGTTACCCGCACCGCCCATTATGCCGAGCTCTATGCCGTTCTTTGTCCCGTCATCCTGCGCTATCCTCAGCTTTCTGTCAGCATTGGATGAATCAAAGAACACGCTTACAGTCGCCTTCTTATAGCAGTCAAACGGAACGAAATATACATTTGTCTTTGTGAACGATCCCTTGCCGCCCTGCACTCCGCCGGTAAGCGTATATGACTTACCGTTATAGCTTACATTATAGTTTACGCCTGTTATGTTATTGAAATCCCCGTAGCCGCCTACGCCGTTTATCCTTTCAAACTCCTCGCCGCTTGCAAGCGCCGTAAGACGCAAATATCTTTCATCACTCAGGTCATACTCTACATGGGTCGGAGGCTTTGCGATATTTTCCTCTGCTGTATCAGAAAGAGTGTCATTGCCGTTTATCACATACGCCTTGACCGTATCTCCGTATGCAAGGTCTGTGAGAGAAACGCTATAGTCCTCTGTCATTGTTGCGCTGCAAGCATGCTCGGTCTTTTTACCGTTTATCTCGGTTACAAGCGTTGCCTGCGGTGTGTCTTCGTCGCCGTTATATACAACAGTCACTGCCGCATTTCTGTACCAGTCCGGCTCAACTGTGACTGTGTACGCCTTTTCGCCATCCTTAAGGTGGTCGCGTATCGCTGCCATATCCGCCTTTGCATTACCGAGTATTGTATCAAGCTCTGCCGCATCTACAGCATTTTCTATTGCAGTCTTTGCTGTGTTATAAACTCCCATAAGCTGTGACCAGAAGTCAGCTCTGTAATTGCTCTCGTTGTACTTGCCGTATTCCGTATCAAGATCAGCCAGATACTGTGCGCGTGTTGCAGACGGTATAGCATCCTGAAGCTTTGTGACTACCGGGAACGATGTCTCCTTTGTCTCGCCGTTCACTGTTACTGACGCGGTTATCATCGTAACTCCCGCCTCTGTTCCGGCGCTTACAACACCGTTTTTGTCTACTTTTGCAACATCCGTATCTGTGCTTGTGTATGTTATCTCTGCCTGCGAGAGATCAAGCTCACTTTCATCGGTCATTACAACGCTGAGACGCGGCTCTATCGTATTTATAGCTGCTGTTGTGCCGGTTTCCGCATCATATGCGCCCTCTGCGGTAAGTCCTGTCGGAACCGCATAAACGGTCTTGATCTTGCTGTCAAGTGTGCCCGAAACGGTAAGATCTGCCGTCTGCGCTCTGTCACATACGTTTCCGCCTACAAACAGTGTATATTCACCTGTAGGAACGTAGTTCTTAAGCTCTGTTTCGCTCCAGCGTGCAAGAGTTTTTGCATCCACTGTAAATTCTACCGTCTTTGTTTCTCCCGCAGCAAGCTCTACCCTCTTAAATGCCGCAAGCTGCTGCAGCGGAAGCGATATACCGTCCGATGCCTTGTTTGCCATATAGACCTCGACAGTCTCTGTGCCCGGTACAGCGCCGGTATTCTTAACATTTACCGTTGCCTTTATTGTGCCGTTTGCATCAAGCGTATTTCCGCTGAGGCTGAGACCCGAATACTCAAAGCTCGTATAGCTCAGACCATAGCCGAACGGATACTGCGGTGTTCCCTTATAATACATATATGTTCTGCCCTGCCATGTGTCTGATGCCGATTTCGGCGCAAGGCTGTAGTTGTTGCGCTTCCATACGATCTGCGTTGTGCCGTTTGTATCAACATCATTTGTTGATGTGCCGTTAACGGTCATGACCTTCAGGTCGTCCGGTGCGTACCATGTGGTCGAGAGCTTACCGGACGGGTTTACATCGCCGGAGAGCACCTTTGCAAGCGCCTCGCCCTGCTTCTGTCCGTTATAGCCTGTCCAGATAAGCGCGCGGCACTTATCCTTTATTGCTGTTACATCCATCTCGCCCGCGCTCTGCATTACGACTACTGTCTTATTGCCGTATTTTTCACATAATTTTTCAATATTGCCCCTGTCGCGGTACGGGAGCTTTATCGAGGTCCTGTCGGTTGACTCCTTGCAGTCTGTAGTAGCTCCGTCCGGATCCTTTGCGCCGCTTACTATCGTTGATGAGTATGCTATTATAACATCCGCTGCATCAAGCGCAGATGTGTACGCGGTCATATCAAAGCCGGAATGTGCTGATGCAGTTATATACAGATCCGCCGTTCCGTTATAGCCGCCGTCAGCGCCTGTGTAGTCTGCCTCATAGGTCACATAACCGCCGTTTGCCGCTGACGGTGTTTCGATATTTGCCTCCACAAGCGTAGCACTGCCGTAGCATATGCTGATCGTGCCGCCGATGGAGCCTGTCGGCACCTCTATATCCGCTCTTACCTTTGAGACCTTTGAGAAGTCGATATTTTTAACACTCAGCTGCATAGCGGTAGTTACATTTATAAGTGCGTCGCCGGACAACTCCGCGCCCGTTACCGTTGCGCCGGAAAGGTCTATTGCTGTTTCGTTGCCCTTGCTGTCAACAAACCGCAGATTCTTTATGTTCATTATAGCGGTGTCATTATCAACATGACCGAGGAAATGCACATTGTCTTTACCGAAAGTATTCTGCAAGCCCTCATAAGGTGAGGTCGTCTTATCCGGTGAGCCGGAATAATCGCCTAAATAAGTCTGTGATGCCATTTCGCCGACGAGCGCGATATTTGCGTTTTCGGCTATAGGAAGGAAGCTATCCTTATTCTCCAAAAGAACTATACTTTCCTCCGCAGCCTTTTCAGCAACTGCTACGCTCTTGTCCGATTCAAGCTCGCTCGCGTTATATGTTCTATAGGTCGTGGTATCGTCAAACTCACCCGTCTTAAAGCGCTCAAGAAATATTCTGAATAGGGCTATATCCACTTCGTCCTCGGACATATATCCCTTTTCAACCGCTTCAAGACCGTAAGCAGTATTTATAGCTCCGCAGTCCATTTCGTTGCCCGCCTGAACGGAGAGTGCGACGGTCTCGGACTGATCTATCGAGGACAGCGGACGCGAATCGCCTCGACGATCAAACAGCGCGCGCTTATACGCATTGCCGTTAAGGTCAGCTACCGCGCCGCAGTCTCCTGTTACAAAGCCGGAAAAGCCCCAGCTGCGTCTTAAATATCCGGTGAGTATATCCTCATTTTCCGGCATTCCGATATAGTCCCAGAGCTTCTCGCCGTTTCTTGTTACGGTCGTGGCATTATATGAGCTCATGATCGCGCCGGGATCGGTAGCTTCAACGATATTCTGGAACGCCTTTGCGTAATAATCGCGAAGCTCCGACTCGGTCAGCTCTGATGTACCCGTCTGGCGCTCTCCCTCACAGTTATTTGCCAGGAAATGCTTAACTGTTGCTATTGTCTTTATGTACT
>CAMNAT010000282.1 GCA_946531785.1 uncultured Oscillospiraceae bacterium | reverse complement strand
TCTAAGCGGCTGATGGGAGGAACGTACAGAAGAAAAAGGCGCATGGCAGGAGGGCTTTAAGCTGCCGGGGAGCGCGTGTGAGAACGGCGTGGGAAAAAAGCAGGAATACTACACTGAGTTTTCAAAGGAGGCTGTTCGCGCGCCGCGTGAAAAATATGAATATATCGACAAGCTGTATGTAAGGCGTGAGATAGAGATCCCGCAAGCTTGGGATGGAAAGCATATCACGCTTTATCTCGAACGCGTGAATATTGCGACGACTATATCAATAGATGGGATTCCGATAGAAAATCCTATAACAGAATTGAGCGCGCCGCACATTTATGATCTTACCGGTTTAGCACCGGGCATTTATGAGCTCGTTATATGTATAGATAACCGCAATCTGCTCAATATTGAGGATATGGCAAGCGGATACAGCATAGACACTCAGGGCTACTGGAACGGTATAGTAGGAAGGATTGAGCTGAGGTGTGAGGAAAAGACGCATCTCGGCAATATTCAGGTATATCCGGACGAGAGTGGGATAACCGTAAAGGTGGTTGAGGTCAGCGAGACCTATTCACCGGAGAGGCAAAGCGATTGTGAGATTATCCTGTCAGTCACTGCACCTGACGGATCAGAGCTGGGCGATAAATGCTTCAGCAGAAAGCTGTTCAACTCAAAGCAGCCGGACTATTACAGGTATGATATCACTGTGCCGGTATACTGGGACGAGTTTACACCCGCTCTTTACACCTTAAAGGTAACATATAAATGTAATGGCTGTGTTTATACTAAAACCATCCGATTCGGAATGAGAACGATAAAGAGTGAGGGTAAAAAGCTGCTGCTCAACGGAAGGCAGATATCGCTTCGCGGTACTATAGACTGCGCCCAGTTCCCGCTTACGGGCTATCCCGATACAAGCAAGGAGTACTGGGATAGGAATTTTAAGATCGTCAAGGAATACGGGCTTAACCACGTGCGCTTTCATGCGTGGTGTCCGCCGGAGGCGGCATTTGATGCTGCGGACGAACTGGGGCTGTATATATCTGTGGAAATGCCGCTGTGGCTCAACCGGGATGTTTGTGAGCTTGAGGTAGGCGAGGACACCATACACCGTATGTACTATCAGAATGAGGCGGTGGTTATCTCTGATACCTACGGAAATCATCCGAGCTTTATAATGTTTTCAAACGGTAATGAGAACATGGGTGATTTTGAGCTGCTTGAGCGGATAACGACACAGATCAAGGCATATGATAAGCGACGCATCTACACTGTGACATCGAATTTTGACCATCCGGTGCTTCCGTGTGAGGACTATCTTTGTGCCTTTGACGCAGCCGGAAATCATGTCAGGATCCAGAATATGCATGACGAGGCGGCAAAGGATACCTGCCTTGACTACAGTAAGGCGGTTGCCGAAACTCCTGTGCCGATCATTTCTTTTGAGGTGGGTCAGTACTGCTCATATCCGGATGTTGATATATGTGAAAAATATACGGGAAACATTCTTCCCACAAACTTTGATATCATAAGGAAAATGATGAAGGAAAAAGGTGTCTATAATCGACTTCCTGATTATTTAAAGGCATCGGGGGATATATCCGTAAAGCTGTATAAAGAAGATATAGAAGCAGCGTTAAGAACAAAGGACTTCGGCGGTATAGAGCTTTTGTCGCTTATAGACTATACCGGACAAAGCACTGCAACTGTCGGAATACTTGATGTGTTTTATAACAGCAAGGATCTGATATCACCGGAGGAATGGCGAGGCTTTTGTGACAGCGTTGTACCTCTGTTCAAGGCAAAGCGGATATTTAAAAATACCGAAACGCTCCACGCGGAGCTTGATCTTTACGATTTCGGCAAGGAAAAGATAATAAAACCGATCTATGAAGTAAGGATCTATAACGGTGACGAGCTGTTCTACAGTGCAGATACGGATAATCAAATGCTTGACATTGAGCTCAGTGGTATAAAATCGTCTGCTATGCTAAGGGTAGAGATAACTGTTGAGGGACATAAAAACTCATGGCGCGTGTTTGCTTTTGTGGATAAGCGTACGAATAGTGATGTGAGGTTCATAAGCACGCAGGCGAAGCTTGATGAGATAATAGAGAACGGGGGAAAGGGAATAGTCACAAGGGAGCTGTTTGAAACCGCAAAGGACGGCAGCTATATCCCTGTGTTCTGGTCGCCGGTGCATTTCCCGACACCGAAGCCCTGCGGAGCGATAATTGACGATAAGCACCCGATATTCAGGTCGTTCCCGACAGAGAGGTATCAGGACTATCAGTGGAAAACGCTTTTTGAGAATTCAAGGAACATGGATCTTAACGCGTTTCCGCATGAGGTCAGACCGATAATCGAGATAGTACCGAACTTTGTTGACAATACTCCGGCATCGCCGTTGTTTGAGGCGAAGCTGGGAAAAGCGGAGCTGCTGTTCTGCGGCTTTGATCTGGATATAGATGATGTGACGGTAGCTTGTCTTAAAAATGCGTTGATAGAATATATGCAGTAAAGGAGATGTTCAAATGAGTAAGCTTGCAAAAAGACCGCCGATGGGCTGGAACAGTTGGGACTGCTACGGCGCGGCTGTGAATGAGGAGCAGGTAAGGGCGAATGCCGAATACATGGCAAGGAACCTTAAAGAGTATGGATGGGAGTATATAGTTGTAGATATCCAGTGGTATGAACCGAACTCAAAAAATCATTGGTACAATGAGAATGCTGCGCTTGTCATGGATGAGTATGGAAGACTTATGCCGGCGGTAAACAGATTTCCGTCCGCGGCGGATAATGCGGGCTTTAAGCCGCTGTCTGATTATGTCCATTCACTCGGCTTGAAATTCGGTATACATATACTCCGGGGCATCCCGAGACAGGCTGTGCGGAAGAATACACCCATAAAGGACTCGGCACATACCGCGGCGGAGATCGCAGATCTCGGCAGTATATGCGCGTGGAATACAGATATGTGCGGTATTGATATGTCACGCGAGGGGGCGCAGGAGTACTATAATTCACTATTTGAGCTATATGCAGCCTGGGGCGTGGATTTTGTGAAGGTCGATGATATAGCAAGACCGTATCATAAGGCGGAGATAGAAGCGGTGAATAAGGCTATCAAAAGCTGCGGGCGGGATATCGTTTTGTCGATTTCTCCGGGTGCGGCGCCGGTCGCGGAAGCGGAGCATCTCAGAAGCAACGCAAACATGTGGCGTATGACCGATGATTTCTGGGACAACTGGGATCTGCTCAAAAAGATGTTTGACTATTGCCGTGACTGGTTCCCGTATGTAACGGAGGGGCATTGGCCGGATTGCGATATGATCCCGTTCGGAAAGGTCAGACTGTGTGATGCTGATGCGAAGCATGATACGAATTTTACGCGTGATGAGCAGATGACGCTTATGACGCTGTGGGCTATGTTCAGATCACCGCTTATGTTTGGCGGCGACATGACATATAACGATGAGTTTACATTATCGCTCATGCAGAATAAAGAGCTTATACATATCGATCAGTTCTCAAGTGCCGGCAGGGAGGTATACCGCAAGGGTGATGAAATAGTTTGGGCTGCAAATAGTGATGATGGTTATTATGTAGCCTGCTTCAATGTCGGCGAAGATGTGCTTGATACGGAATTTGATCCGGCGTTTATAGGTATAACGGGTTGGGTTGACGCGCGTGAGATATGGAGCGGCAAAACACAGACCGGAGTTGCGAAAATACACTCACAGATCCGTCCGCATGGTGTAAGACTGTATAAGGTA
>CAMNAT010000281.1 GCA_946531785.1 uncultured Oscillospiraceae bacterium | reverse complement strand
AGGATTTTCACTTCCATATGCTGAGACATACATATACAAGCAATCTGCTCTCAGTAGGAGCATCCCCAAAGGATGTGCAGGAGCTGCTCGGACATTCAGATGTAAGTACCACAATGAACATCTACGCTCACGCTGCAAGGGAAGCCAAGCGAACCTCCGCAAGACTTCTTGACCGGATAGTAGGAGCAACATAAGAAAAAAGCTTTCCCTTGTTTTCGCTCATAAGGGCAAAAGCAAGGGAAAACCAAAGATTTTAATGATCGGAACAGCGGTAAACCACCGCACTTTCAAGGGTGTTTAAGAATTACAAAACTAAACTGAAATTTATAAGCCTATAACGCGGGAAGGATCGTGTTGTCGTTCTCGTCAAGGCAGGGCGCGACAGAAAGCTCTATGGCTTCGCCGTCACCAAATATCACCGGCGTGCCGAGCTGCATCACCATGGTCTTTGCGTTGAGCATACCGACCACCGTTCTGTGTTCAGAGATCCACTCGACCGCGCCGCCGTTGTCCTCAAAGAAGCGGCGCACCATAACGCTCTCCCCCTCCGGCTTTTCAAGCTTCACCTCCGGCGCCGCGCTCCATGCGCGTATCTCTATAATATCATCCTCCGCGCCCTCGGGGAGAGCGTAGCCCATGGCTATCTCCGTCTCCTTGCGCTGCGGCACCGCCTTTGCCGGGACATATTTTACAAAGCTGTCTTTTAGTGTCCCCTCCTGCGAATACACCATTACAACAAACGCGGCGGTGCCGTCAAAGAAATAGTTCTTTGTCGCGGCAAGTGCCTCCAGCACCGTTCCTTCCTCGTTCATTATCGCTCGGTCTATGGTAAAGATATCGCCGCTCACGACCTCGAGCTCCGCGGTATCTGCCATATCTCCGCTCTTTGCGGTGACGGTAAATCTTTGCTGTTGCGCGTCTGCCGCCACAGACAGCGTGCCGTCAGGCGCGATATTTACGCCCTCGCCGGATACTGTGTAGGTCACAGGCATGTCATAGTCGATAACCTTGCCCTGCCGCTCAAAGCGTGCATTTATCAGCGCACTGCTACCGGGCGTTACCGCCGCGGGCGGTGATACGATGCGGACAGCATCGGGGCGCAGCTCCGTCACGCGGATATTATCCGCAACGGTATTTGCCTCCACGCGGATATGCTCCGGCCCCACGCCGGAGGAGGCGAACATCTTGTTCATGAGGATCATATAATAATCCTTGGTGTCCGTCACATTCCCGTCCTTATCGAGCGTATCCACCGTCATATCCACGCCGCCGCCCGTTACACCGTAATTTCCGACGAGCTTTATATGATAGGTCGTATCGGTGTCAAGCTCGATATAGTAGATATAATACGCCCCCGTTCCGCCGTCGGCGGCAAGAGTGAGCTTGTCGTTACGCATTACGGCGCGGATAGAGGTGCCGTCACGCTCGTTATCAGCCGAGCGCAGCGTTATGCCGCTGCCGGGCGCCTTGAACTGCACATCAGCCTCAAAGAAGCACTTTGTATAAAGCTCCCTGCCCCAGCCGTCAAGGTCGGTATAGGTATCTGCGGTCTCCACTCTGCCATGCTCATAGATCACCTCATCCGCGGCGTGAGCCGAAAGCGGTATCATAAGCGCCGCCGCTGCCGCGGCAGCAAGTATCAGCTTTTTTATTTCCAAATCTCATACCTCCCCTCGCTGTCCTTTACATTGAATCCTAATACGGGCGCGATCATGCTGATCTCGGCATACAGTTTACCGTCCCTTACCTCCGGCCAGTCGTTCACTATCGACGGCTCGCCGTTTATCTTCATCTCGGAATTTTTAACCGTCGTTTCTATCGCAACACCGTTATACTCAGCCTTTAGTGTCCCCTCATTGAATGTGTAGGGCACACCCAGAGCATCGAGCACCGGAAGGATCTCGCCGTAAACGCCCACCATGCGGTATGCGTCGGCATCAAGCTCTTTGCCGTTAACAACCAGCCTTATGCCCTTGTCCTCGGTCTTTGCCGCACGGAATTCGGTGTTTACGCCGCGGATGAGGGTAAACGGTGACGCAAGCCTCTGCATAGGCTCATACACCGCCGCGGGCTTTGGCGGCTCCGCCCTGAGCCCCTGCTCGCGCGACTGCGGCATCTTCTTTGTCAGCCCGTTTTCGGTCGCAAACGCTTTGGATGTAAGCTTCACTGTTGCGTTCTGCATCCCCGCGCGCTTTGCGGTGACGGTTATATCCCCCGCCTCGCGCGATGCGCGGATGAAGATGCGGTTCGTGCCGCACTCGGAATACACATAGTTATTGCTGTGCCCCAGATCCTTCACGCCGCTGTTATAGCCGCCCAGAAGCTCCGCGCCGCCTGTTATATCAAAATCTATCCTCTCATATTCGAGCGGGCAGATGTTGCCGTCCGCGTCCACTACCTCGACATCTATATACGCGATATCCTCGCCGTCAGCCATAAACCCCTCCGGACCCGTTACCGGCGTGAGCCTTATCCGCGCCGGCTCTCCGGCGGTGTCTATGCGGTGCCGCGCAAGCTCCGCGCCGCCGCCGTCATACGCAACAGCCTCGATATATCCGTGTTCTGTTATATCAATGCCCGGAAAGCTGTATATGAAGCTCGCGGTCGGCTCTGTGCATACGCCCCTTTCCGCGCCGTTTACAAACAGCTTCACATAAGCGCAGTTCGCCG
Source organism: uncultured Oscillospiraceae bacterium (assembly GCA_946531785.1). GTDB lineage: Bacteria > Bacillota > Clostridia > UBA1381 > UBA1381 > Ornithomonoglobus. Next base: position 1,129 of record CAMNAT010000281.1, on the reverse strand, counting down.
CGATGGCGTACACCGTCTTGTTCTTCGCGTCACGCAGCGCGGTCTCGCCGGTGTATTGGTGGGTTTCGTCCTTTACCTCATAGACATAGGCATTCGGATCGGTCGGATAATTCCAGTGACCGAGAAGATAAACGCCCGGCTCCTCGCTCTGCATTACCTTGTATGCGTAAAAGCTCTGCTTTTTTATGCGCACCGGGTCTACTCTGCCGCTCATACGCGCATTCTCTGTCGCCTGCTGCCGCCCATGCTGATCCGAATCCGACCAGCACAGCGCCGCCGCGGCGCTGTAATACGGCGCGGGGTTGTTCGCCTGCATACGGTGTGAGTAGTAGTCGTTATACTGCCATGCATCCGATAAAACAAAGTCCTCGGCAGTGAGATCATACGCATCCTTGTGCGCGATCTTAGAGCCGCCGGAATAGGTGTTTTTATAGTCAAAATCCGGCGGTGAGAAGTCGTCCCAGACGCGGCGCGGGCTTTCCTCGCGGTGGTACTCAGTCTCGACTATCGCGCGCGCGTCACGCGCCGCGTTGCCGTTCTCGGTGAACTCCTTGCCGTTCCAGACATTCCTGCCGAGCATCGTGCCGACATACTCCGACTCCGCCACCGCCTCCGGCTCGACAATGCTGCGTGAGCCCATGTACCTCATGCCGGACGGGTCAAGAGTTTTCCTCAGCGCGGTCATTTCCTTCATATGCTCGGGTGAATTCGCGGAGTTGCCGCTCTCCCAGAATAAAACTGACGGGCTGTTGCGGAAATATATGATCGTGTCGCGCATCGCCTCCACACGCTGATCCCACTGTCTGCCGCCGACATCGCCCTCCTTGTCTCCGGCGGGCTGAACGCAGACTATGCCGTACTTGTCGCAGGAGCGGATATCAACAGGCTTTGCCGCCACATGCATCCAGCGGATGAAGTTGCCGTTGCTCTCGCGGACGAGCTGCGCGTCATAATCGTGCAGCCAGTCATTTGCTATGCCTATCGCCGCCCACTCATTTGTCGAGCGCTGCGCGTAGCCGGTGAGCCAGTAGAACTTATCGTTTATATACACGCCGCCGTTCTCGCCGCCGCGCGCCTCCGCCTTGCGGAAGCCGGTCTTGTGCCCGGTCACATCCACCGCCTCGCCGTC
>CAMNAT010000280.1 GCA_946531785.1 uncultured Oscillospiraceae bacterium | reverse complement strand
CGTTAACATCCGCCTCGCTCCATGCGGTCTCTGCAGTTGTGCCGCGCTCATATACAGTGTTGAGCGTGCCCGCGATCTCGGTCTGCTTTACATATGATGTATCAGCAACTATCGGCTTACACTGGATAGTGCCGCCGGCATCGTTGGTCGTTCTTATCCTCAGTTTTTCGAGGCTGAGACCGTTTAAGTTAAACTCCTTGGTGTACTGACCCGACACCGCTTCCCATGTGGAATCAGTACCTGTAATTGTTGCTGTTGCACTGTCGTTTTCATAATCGAATACAACATCTACTATCCAACGCTTTGCGCTGCCCTGGATGTTGCCGAGACCGTCAACAACAGTTGTCCACGAGGATGAAAAGGCTTCTGCATCAGAGCTGCCTATACTTGACAGAAGCGCTCCCGCCGATGCCGCATATGGCTGAGTGAGCGTAAGTATATTCTTATCATCCTCTCCCAACAGCTCAACATTCGTGCTGTACTCATGACCTGTCCAGTTCCAGTTTGAACCGTCTATCTTCTGTCCGCCTGTTGTGAACTTGAATTTAAGCTCCGCCTTGTTCTCAGATACCTTTTCAAATGTCTTATACATGTTTCCGCCGACTGATGCACCGCTCTGCGTGAGCGTTGCGCCCGTCGTGCTTACGCCTGAAAGCGTTGTATTGCTGTCGGTATTATCTGTCTTGAACTTATCCGAGCCCGTTGCGTCCACACTCTGCATCGGAATTACAGTTACATGGCACTTTGCTGTATAGCCGCCCTCTGATGAGGTCGCGATTATATCCGCCTCGCCAAGAGCCGCTCCGTAAACATATCCATCCTCATCAACGACCGCAACCGAGGTATTTGATGATGACCATGTGTAGCCATGATCTGACGCGTCAGCCGGTTCAACAGCCGCTGTTATCTTCTTTGACATAAACGAGCCTACGCTGAGAGTCTCGTCCGATACCTTTATGCCGGTTACCGGATTTGACCATACATTAACTGTACAGGTCGCGGTAAAGCCGCCGTCGTTTGTCTTTGCTGTTATAGTTGCCTTTCCGGGCTTTATGCCGGTAACAACGCCTCTCTGTACCGTCGCTACCGAGGTATCGGAGGATGTCCATGTTATGCCCTTCTTTGAAGCGTTTGATGGCTCGATATTCGCTGTTATGCTGCCCGTTCTGCCCTTCTCAACGGACAGCTCTGTCTGAGCAAGCGTTATGCCTGTTACATCTATCTTTTGCGGCTGCTCATATGTGACCTTTGTAAACGGTACCGCCGGCGCAAGATAGTTGAGCGTGTTTCCGTTCGCGTCTGTCGCGAGCGCTGCCGAGCCTATATAGTAGCTTGTATGCGGCGGCTGGTTATAGCCGACGTTCTGCCATGCGATAGCGCAGCGGTACTGGCTGTCGTGCATGAGCGTTGTAAGACGATAGTCTGTAGGCATTGTCGAGGTGTATATCCTCAGCGCCGGAACAGCGCTCTCGCTCTTATCCGTCGGCATGATTATCTCCTCACGCCAGTCACCCCATATATCCGCCGAAAGTGATGCGTTGCGCTTTGTATAGTTGTTCGTCACACCGCCCACAAGCGTATATCCGTCACTCGGACCGTAATATCTCTTTGTCCAGCCGTTTGCCGCGTCATACTTCTGAATGATGTTAGAGTCAAGAAGCTCTCTTGAAAGGTCTCCGTCCCAGAATACGAGCGAGTTATCAAAGCTGCCCTTACCCGCTGATGACGGCTTTGCGTTAAGCTCGTTGCCCTGAAGGTCAAATATATTAGTATGGCTCGATGTCCAGCCGAGCGCAAGCGCATTTGAGTGCGTCTTTGCATACTCGTCATCGATATTTGCCATTACGCCGCGGCCGGTATCGCCCGAAGCGCCCTTGCCCCAGAGTATCTTACCGGTAGCCGCAACGCGGAAGTTCGCCGCATTTTTAGCGTAGCCCTCCTTATCCTCCTTAACGGAGAATACCTCCTGCGTTCCGTCATTGTTGAAGTCATTTACATGCATGGCATCGCCGTGACCGAGATAGGTGTTGCCCATTGCAACGCCGTTATCGTCGAGCGCGACTGAGCCGTAAACGATCTCGTCCTTACCGTCGTTATCTATATCCGATATTGAAAGCTGGTGGTTACCGTTTCCGTAAATGGATGTATCGCCCTTCTTTGCGCCGTCATGCTCCCACTGGAGAGTAAGATCTGTACCATCCCATATATATGTGCGTACTACCGCGTCATTGTAGTAGCCGCGGCACATAACTATGCTCGGATGAACACCGTCGATATATCCCACGCCCGCGAGGTATCTTTCGCTTCGGTTATACTTTGCCGAAGGATCGCCCCAATATGTCTTTGAGTGCATCTCATACGGGATATACTCGGTCGTTGCGAGCGCCGCTCCTGTTTCGCCGTCAAATACGGTCAGAAACTGCGTGAACGGGTTCTTGCCCTTCAGTCTGCCGCTTGTGCCGATATATGACTTTGTGTTATCGGTATTTTTTATCTTATCCGTATCGCCGACCTCGGTAACATAGTGACCTGTGCCGTCTATTGTACCCGGAGCGGTCTTCATAGCGATCTCCGCCCTGCCGTCACCGTCAAAGTCGTAGACGATAAACTGAGTATAGTGCGCGCCCGCGGTCACATTCTGACCCATATCTATACGCCACTTGCGGTAGTTTCCCTTTACTGCCTGAGCGTTCGGATCCAGCTCGTACGCGTCTATATATACATTACCCGTGAAGTCCGCGCCGGCGGAGTCCTTTGAGTCGGTCGGATCCCACTTCAGGATAAGCTCATACTCTCCGTCGCCGTCTATATCGCCGACGGACGCGTCGTTTGCGCCGCCCTCCTTGCCATCTGCGGTATTATAATAATGCGAGGTCTTGCCGTCGCCCATTCTTGCCACATCAGCAGGTCTGTCTATGGGAATATCCACATAAGTGTACGAGCCCGGAAGGCTTGCGCCGCTGCCGACCTCGCTGCCCTTTGGTGTTATGTTTGTAGCCGATGCCTTTACCGCCGTTTCCTTTGACGCGTCCCCACCTGCCGGCACTACCTTATAATAGTTCGACGCGGTTCCGGTGGTATCTATGTAGTTAGTAGCGTCATGAACCCCGGTAGTCTTTATCTTTGTAAATGTTCCCGTAGCCGAGCTGCCGCGGTAGATGTCGAACGCCTGGTTTTCAAGGCTTTCCGTTCCGAGCAGACGCCATGACAGGAAAACGCCCTGCTCAGCCGACATTACCGAACGGTTGTCCGCTGTGCGGTAAACCGCGATAAGACCGCGCTTAAGCTCCTCCATCTGTCTTGCGCTTGTCTGATATGTCGGCTGTTTATTCGCCTCAGCCTCTGCCGTTGTAACAGCGAAGCCGGTGCTGAGCGACGCCAGCATGGAAGCACTCACAAGACAACTTATGATCTTCTTCATATTCCTCTCTCCTCTTCATAAAACTCTCGTCCAAAATAAAGGGTACACACCCCCAGCATTATAAATATATTTTACCTTGATTTCGTAAATAAAACAACAAAAAAAGTACACAAAAAATATTTAATAATTTGGGGGATATGCACATAAATAAATTCTGACAGAGATTGAAATTCCGGGCGGAATGGTGTATAATAACGGTATCAATTTAATGAATAGGTAAATGACAGGATGAAAAAAGCTATCACAGCCGCAGCTCTTGCGGCATTGCTGTCAGTCTCCGCGGCATCCGCCTCGGCGCTTGACGGTGTTTATTTAAACGATCATAACACATACGCGCTGCGCGTCGTTGACGGGGAGCCTATGCTTGCTGTGCGCACTTTTTTTGAGGGCGCGG
>CAMNAT010000279.1 GCA_946531785.1 uncultured Oscillospiraceae bacterium | reverse complement strand
TGTTCCGTCCCACAGCTCCATCCTTATCGCATCGGGCGCGGAAGCCTTGTAGCTTACCGCCTTATCCGTTACCGTCCAAAATCCCTTGCTGCTTATCTTATCATAGGTCTTATCCGTATCGGCTATCGCGGGCGATGTAACGGTTATCTGCGGATTTGTCGGTGCGGACAGCGCTGCGGTCCACTCGTTTACATACTTTTCTATCCACATATAGCCATCGGGTGCAAGATCGGTCTCCTTTGCGCTGCCCATGCCGTTTGCGGTCTTCCATTCGGATGGTATCGCAAATTTACGGCTTGATTCTTCTATGCCGACCAGACCGCCTACCTCCTCCTCAGTGTTGATAACTCTGCCTGTGCCGTTTTTAACATCCGCAACAACACGAGCGTCGATCTCATCACGCTTTGGAAGAGTTGCGCCGACATTTAGAAGAGTGGTTTTAAACGCCTGTTCGGCGGTTTCCATCTCTATATCATAGCCCTTCATGTCCACCGGTTCAGAAAGAATATTCATCAGATCAAGGTTATTCAGACAGTCCTTTGAAACGTTATTTTTCGTAGCCGATGAATTGCCGTAAATGTAGTTGCCGTTTATATAGAAATTCGACTTCAGCACCGCGCCGTTATACTTCACCTTGCCGCTGTTTGTCGCGTCAAATATCCTTGACCGTATGGAAGGCTTTGTTGAGGGGCCGTACTTTAAATAGTTATTGCGTATATTCACATTAGACACATACTCCGGCGTTGAAAACTCTGTCTGCGAATGATACGAATACGGCTCCGCGCCGTACATACTGTTGGTATTGCCCCAATCATATATAACATTATTCACAAAATCAGTTGAGCCGAGGTTGCGGTCAAAACGCGGACTGCGGCTGTCGTGATGCGCGAAAAGGTTATGATGCCATGTTGCCTCTGTTCCGCCCACGATTCCTCCATAGCCATGCGCGCCCTTGAAGTGGTTGGACATTCTGAGACTCTCGGACGCAAGGCAATACTGCACCGAAATGTTTTTAGATACGCTCATGTTTGATTCGAGCGAGCCGGCATAGAGCGTTAAAAGCTCATCCACGCTCCACGAAAGCGAGCAGTGGTCGATAACGATATTATGCACCCATCTGCCGCCCAGGCCGTCAGGCTCGCCGCCCTGTGAATCAGTCGGGCGTATCCTGAGATAGCGCAATATGACATTATCCGCCTGTATCTCTGCATCATAGCCTGTGATCGTTATCCCGTCGCCGGGCGCGGTCTGTCCCAGCACCGTTACGTTCGAGCCCTTGAACACAAGCTTTGATCTGAGCTCTATAACGCCGCCCACATCGAATACTACTATGCGTCCGTCCTTTGATACCGCGTCACGCAGCGAGCCGCTGCCCTTATCGTTGAGATTCGTAACATGATATACCGATCGCGATGCCGCGCCCCTTGCTCCGGTTGTATATTTACCGCCGCCCTCCGCGCCTGGAAATGCCAATAGACGTCCGGTAACTTCAGTTTCCGCTGCGAGTGTTATAGGCTCGGCTGTTATAGGCGTAACGCCGCAAAGGATACCCAATGCGGCGATATACGCTGTGATTTTTTTTAATTTAAACATAGTGATATTTCCTGTTATTTAGTATAGATCGTTGGTTGTACTCCGTCCGTCGGAAGTTTGATCTCCGCCGGCTCGGCTATGCCAAAGCCCTCCGGCACTGTCTGGCTCTCGCCGCTCTGCGGCTGTGTGAGGATAAACGCGAATACGAGCGTCTTTGCCGCCTTGGCGCGCGTGACCTCAACAGTCGGCTCAAGCTCTGTGCCGAGCGCGATAGAGCCTCTTGCAAGCCCTGTTTCCGGTCTTATAAGTCCCATGTTATACGCAGCCTTTACCTTTGCATAAAGCGCGTTATTGAGCCCTTCCTTATCCGTGAGCGCGCCCCATCCGGTTATCGGGATATACGGGCTGCCCTCATACTTGATATTCGGGTCATAGTTCGGATCGTCAGGCGAGGGAACACCGCCGTTCTGTGACATATACTTTGCTATATTCGTCTTATCTGCAAGCTGATACGCGTCATAGAGTATTGCGCCCATTACCTCGCGCGTGAGCGGAGCGTCTGCGGCAACAATAGTCGGTTCGACCATTTCCGGCTCTGCCTCTAATACTGCCGATACGGTTACACTTTCAGTTGCATTAAATGTGTATTCTTTGTTTGATGATACCACTTCACCGTTTACGGTTATTGACTTAATGACATAACTCGCATCAGGAACAACAACTACCCTTACTGTGTCGCCGTTACTTACCATGAGTTGCTCTGTGCTATGCGGATAATCGGTCGACTCGTACTTCACGCCGAACAATCTGCCTGTGCCGCCCTGCGCCTGAAGCACATAGGTCTTTCCTGCCTCAACAGTAAAGGTGACAGGTCCGTATGCCCAGTCCGCGCTACCGACTGCTGATGTGTCGCTGTCCACATACTTTGTCTGTGTCGTGCCGCCTACAAGCTGTATCGCCTTGCTGCCCTGGAAGTATGCATATACAGTAAGTATACCGTCCGCTTTTGCAGTGTATGTAAGGTGCTTATCGGGGTTCGTGTTTCTGAACTCTATTGCCGATGTTGTTATAGCGGGGTTATCGGCAAAGATGCCGTTTTTGTCTAGCTTCTCCACCACCTCCGGCGGTGCAACAAGTGTAAAATACTTATTATCAGAGATTGTTGAGTCAGCAGTTATACCGCTTGTTATATCCACCGTCTCTGTATTGAACGCGCTGTCGTTATATACCGTAACCGTGCCTCCTGTCGGCTGCGCTACCGTTATAGCGGTACTGCCGACGATCTTTTCGCTGAACTGCGCCGATACTGTTACAGAGCTGTCTGCCGTAAATGTATATTCCTTTGCGTAGCCCTTAGCCTCGCCGCCTATAGTTATAGCGTCAAAGCTGTAGCCCTCGTTCTCTTGTGCAACTACCTTAACCGTTTCGCCTGCCGATACATTAAGGCTCTCTGTGCTTGATGGGATATCCTCTGACTCATACTTGATACCGAACAGTCTGCCTGTACCGCCCGATACATACAGCTCGTACTCCGTTCCGGCTCTCAGGTTCGGCTCCATCAGGATATCTTCCTGGTCCTCAAAACCTGCCTCCAGCGAAGCTGAGTCATACCGCACGGTGTAGCTGATGGGCTGGAACTCACCGCCATAAGTGTATCGGATCGTATAAGTGAAATCCTGACCTGCCTCGTTGATACAAACGGGTTCAGGCGTGAGTACTACCGTCGTCGGCGGTATGGCGCGGAGCGTCAGCCGGTAATGGATCGGGCAACCCCAGAAGTTATCATGGACGAAGGTGTATTCGCCTCCTTCGGTCCATTCGTATTCAAGGAATGTATAGGTCTCGCCGACGCAGATGGTGTCCGTCCAGATTGAATCGGCACTCGGGGCAATCATCAGATGGAGATACATGATCGAGTCGCATTTGCCCACTTGGGTCTTCGTGCGGATCGTGTCGAAGAACTCCTTCGGCTTGTCCCAGTTGCGCGAATCGGCTATCTCGGCGTTGTAACTGCGTCCGTTCCATTCGAACTCATCGCCGTAGCATTTGGAGACCTCCACCGGTATCTCGTACGGCTGATCGACAAACACATGCAGATAGTACGTAGAGTCGCATCCGGCGGGTGTTGTGCCGAAGATCGTGTCGTACAGATGCGTCGAAACCATGGAACTATAGGTCACTCCGTTGGTGTAGTCGTTGCCGTCCTTGTCCTGGACAATCCATTCGAACTCATCGCCCGTACAGATTGCCGTGTCGGTATAGAAATGGTATGCCGGTTTGACCACC
>CAMNAT010000278.1 GCA_946531785.1 uncultured Oscillospiraceae bacterium | reverse complement strand
CTGCTCTTTTAAGCCCTTCGGTGATGTCCGCACCGTAATCATTGGATATGATCTTATCTATTTCAGTAAGATTTGAATAGAACAGTGTGGGCAGCTGATTTGCCGCTGCCTTTGAATAGAAGGTCTGAAGATCGAACACCCATGTATCGGGAGTTATTGCTATATCCTTATTTTCTTCTTCAAATTCCGTCCTCTGTTTTGTAATAAGATCAAGCGAGCTGCCTTCCTTTGTCGGCCAGTTCCCGACGGATATGACAGTCCTGCCCTGCTCATCTTTACTGTTGCTGTTACTACTGCCGCATGCCGCAAGGGAAACTGTCATGCAAGCTGCCAAAGTTAGTGCAATTATTCTCTTCATATGTTTTGCCTCCTTTATTTTTTTATAACAGAGATCGATCTTACGACGCCTCTGCTTATGTCTATAACCACCGCATATCTATTATTATATGCATCTATAAGATCTCCCTCATCACCGGTAAAAACAGGCTCGCGCTTGTTTTCATCATATACGGCTACAGGAACATTAGCAGTCTTTATGACAAGCGATGTTTCACCTGCCGGTTTAAGTGACAGGCTCAAAAGCCCGTCCTTGAGCGAGGTAATATATCCAACCTCGCTTTGATCTCTGGTAGCCCATATAAGGTTTCCGGAGCCGTCGATCATTATTCCGTCTTCATCCTCACCATATATGAGCGTTGACGCAGATACCTCACCTTTTGAGTTGTTCGTGATGCGTATAACATTACCTATCCTGACATTGGGATCAGATTTGAATGAATATCCCGCCGCATTCATATATACAGCCGTTGTCTTGCCTGACAGCAGCTCGATCTCTTCGCGCGCATCGCCTGACTCCTCATCATAAACCTCTTTTATCCCCGAAACGATAAATATATTCTTGTTTGCTGTACGGAAACCATTGATGCCCTTGATATCCGTTTTCATCACCAATGCTTCGGTATAACCGGCCTCTTTATTTGAGCCTGTCCTGTAGCCTGTGACCTTGTACAGCTCCCAATCCTTAAAAAATGTGTTCCCGGTCACTACCTGGTATGCATCCGAATCTGTTTTATATGCGTTACTGTTCGGCACTATAAACAGCTTGGTAGCCGATGTAAGCTGTATGGTCGGGCCGAGCAACATTTGACCTGCATAGAAATAATTTTCCGATTCCGGAGTAGATATGAAAAGGCCGTTATCTTCCTTGCCGGCTTTGGTCGTATCTATACGCTTTATCTCTTTATCGTCATTCAGTTCAAGCAGAACAAGCTGTCCGTCCTGTGAACCGTTAATGCTCAGCTTGTCTATTTTATCCCCGCCTGTCCGGCATGTATTACCGTCTATTTTTACATTCTCTGCCACAGGCAGATCCAAAAGCTCGCCGTTCTCTGTATAGACCTTTAAAAACAACTCGTCCGGTTCATAGTCCTCGTACCAGCATTTGATGATCCACGCAAATGTCCCGTTTGAACTGCGGCCGGCTTTAATATCCGCTATAGCACCATATGCGTCTATAAAGCAGATGACAGATGCGTTAAGCGTCAGCGACATATCCGTCTTTTTAAAGAATTCTCTGTCAACCTTATATTCATTGCCATCAATATTTAAATAAGTGTCCTCGCCCTCTGTGCGTATCTGCTTTATCTCTCCGGCAGCTGAGCCGGTCGATACCACAAGCCTGTTGAGCTTTGACGAGCCAAACCAGCTGATAACGCTGTTTGCCGCTATGCTCTCAAAATCTATCTTTTCCCCGCCTGCATTGGAGATCACATACTCGGTATTATCCTCATCAAGTGAGATCACTTCATTATGCGTGCCAAATATTTTCATGTTTATAGCATCTGTGTATTGTACCATTACATTTTTATATGAGGATACAATAACAGTTTCATAGCCATAGTTATTATCGGTCTCAATCAGTGTAAAACTGCCATTTGTAACCGTTTTAAACACATTAGCAATATCATTTGACACATTCTCGCCGTTGATTATAATATTTGCGCCCTTGCTGATCGCTCTTGATTTTTTACGATTATTCTCAAGATATTTCAGTGTGTACGATCCTTCATCAAATTCTTCTATGTCCTCTGCCGCGATCAGAACCTTTTGCGTTTTGCTTTCACGCATTGCCACTGTTACGAGAACAGGTGTATCATTGATCTCCTTGTAATATGCACCGGCATAGCAGCCAAGCAGGTCATAAAAATCATCATCCGCCTTTGTCGTAATTACCGTATCTCCTACATGAATACGGTCTTTTCCGCTGTCCATCCCGCTTATAAGACTGGTATCGTTCACGCTGCTTACCGTTCCTTCAACATAAAACATATCGTAATATGTTTCCATGAAAGTCTTATCAGTCTGCTTCAATGTCAGCCGCGTCGGAGTTTCCGGCTGATTTTCAAACATATATGCATTCATCGTATTGGTAAGAACACATATCATATCCTTCATCCTGATATCTGCTGATGACACTCCGTTCATCAGCTTTATACTGTCTGCAATAGCTATGGTAGAATCATAATCAAACTCTCTGCAGCCAAGCATCTTTGTGACAACATTTGCCGCCTCGCCGCGGGTTACGGTATCATCCGGTCTGAAGCGCTGCTGCTCATTTGTTGTAAGTATCCTCATCTCAAGAAGTGTATTCGCTGCGTTCCATGCGAGATCATCCGAGGTCATGTCGCGATAATATCTTGTGCCGTTTGATCTGTATGTATCTATCCCCAGCATTTTTGCAGCAGCTATTATGAAATCACGCCTTGTGACCGGTTCATCCAGTTTTGCTTTATCGGTCAATTCCGGGAGAACTCCTATTTCTGTAAGCATCTGCGCCTTCATTTCGATGTCATCATTTTGAAACGAGGCAAAAACTGCCGGCTGGAGCAACATCAAAATGCAGAAACACACACAAACAACCAGTTTTTTCACAGCTTTCACCTCCGTCATTTAAGGAGCAGCGCATATATCATCACCGCCGCTTCTGCTCTTTTAGCATTTCGTGCCGGCGCGAACTCCACATCGCTGACACCGTTGATTATACCCATTGACCTCAGCACATACACCGCCTCACGCGCGTAATCAGCAATAGCGTTGTCGTCGCCGAACTTCAAGGTACTTTCCGCATCTCCCAATGCCACATTTTTGTATATTGCCGCATTGTATATGATTGTCGCCATATCCTGCCTTGAGATAAGATCCTCCGCTCCGAACCCGGTCTCGCTGTAGCCGTTTATAAGCCCCGCAGACCTTGCCTTAACAATATACGGATACGACCATCTGCTCTCCGGAACATCCGCAAATCCGATATCGACAGGCGCTGCGTCTCTTGCAAACGCCTCCGCAACAAGCTTTGTGAATTCTTCTCTTGTAATATAATCATCAGGATAAAACTCAGTATCTGTTTTACCCGATATAACGCCCTTGACCGCAAGCTCAACGATAGCGTCCTCTGCCCATGGCACAGAATCCAAATCGGTAAATATATTCATATTCATCGCCTGCGGAGCTGCCATAGCTTCCTTACTCTGTGATATCGCAGTCCCTGCGTTTAGTCCCAGGGACGCGCCGCCTGACGGTGAGCCCGATGACGCTCCGCCACCGCCTCCGCCGCCTCCGCCGCCTCCGGAGCCTTCGGATTGTGTCTTACTCAACAACTCATTGTACCTTTGTACTAAAGCTTTGATGTCCGAAAAACTGCCGCCTGCCAGCGAGCTGTATACCGTAAGCTTCGTTGTGGGATCGCTTATTCCGGTTATATTCTTAAAATCATTAAATATTTTCTGTATGTTCTGATAACCATTCGGCTCATATACAACATAAAGCACGATTG
>CAMNAT010000277.1 GCA_946531785.1 uncultured Oscillospiraceae bacterium | reverse complement strand
AATCCGGCAAATACAACGACTGCGCCATACTCTACCGCACAAACTCACAGTCGCGCGCGATAGAGGAAGCACTTATGCAGGAGCATATCCCCTACAAGGTGCTTGCCGGAACACGCTTTTTTGACCGCAAGGAGATAAAGGATATAACTGCATACCTGAGGCTCATATATAACACGACAGACGATGTAAGCCTTGCGCGGATCATAAACGAGCCGAAGCGGAAGATAGGCGGTGCGACTCTCGACAAGGTTCGCGCGCACGCAGATGAAAAGGGTGAAAGTATGTTTGACATTATCACCCATGCCGAGCTGTACCCGGATCTTAAAGCATCCGCGACAAGGCTCATGGCATTCGCTGTGCTGATAAAGGATCTGAGGCTCGCGGCGGCAACGCTCGACATCGAGCGGTTTATAAAAAAGGTGATAAAGGACAGCGGCTATATGGATATGCTCGAGGCCGAGGACACCGTTGAAGCCCGCACGCGCATGGAGAACATAGAGGAGCTTATAAACCACGCGAGCGAATACGCCGAGGATCCCGATACCTCCGGCACGCTTGCAGACTTCCTGGAGAGCATCACGCTCCGCTCCGATGTTGACGGCTATGACGAGAACGATGATTATGTAGCTCTGATGACGATACACAGCGCAAAGGGGCTTGAATTCCCTGTTGTGTTCATCTCCGGCATGGAGGAGGGCATCTTCCCCGGGCAGAAGTCAGGCGGCGACGAGGAGGAGCTTGAGGAGGAGCGCAGGCTCTGCTATGTTGCGATAACCCGCGCGAAAAACAAGCTGTATATGACGCGCGCAATGAGCCGGTTCAGATTCGGGATGCGCACGCCGTACCGCGAATCGAGATTTTTAGAGGAGATCCCACATAAATACCTGACCATAGACGGAGCGGCAGTGAACCGCGCCGCGGAGCAGCTGCAGCGGATGGGCGTTTCCGTCCGTCCGGAGGTCAAGGATTTTACAAGCCTGTATAAAAAGCAGAAGCCGGCAGCAGGCAAATTTGACTTCAAGCCCGGCGAGAAGGTAGTACACCGCAAGTTCGGCGAGGGACGCGTGATAAGCGCACAATCCTTCGGCAGCGATGCGATAGTTGTCGTGGACTTTGAAAGCGTCGGCACAAAGCGGCTGATGGCGGCATTCGCAAAGCTGGAACGGGCGTAAGGAGGAATAGATATGGCTCTTGATGCTGTAGCGATAAGCGCGATAACCTCGGAGCTGAAGGCTTTAGAGGGCGGGCGCATAGACAAGATACATCAGCCGGAGCGCGACGAGATAGTTATAGGCATCCGCACGCGCGAGGAGCATTTCAAACTGGTGCTATCCGCAAGTCCGGCACATCCGCGGATACATCTTACAACGAGCGCAAAGGAAAACCCCAAGACCGCGCCGTTGTTCTGTATGCTTTTGCGGAAGCATCTTGCAAGCGGCAGGATAACGGAGATAAGCCAATCCGGCTTTGAGCGGATAGTTACGATCACCGCCGAAAGCTATGACGAGCTGGGTGAGCTGACCACGAAGCGGCTCATCATCGAGCTTATGGGCAGACACTCAAACATTATCCTCGTCTCCGGCGACGGGCGGATAATAGACTCGATAAAGCGCGTTGATGAGTCCGTAAGCTCTGTGCGCGAGATCCTTCCCGGCGGAATATATGAAGCGCCGCCCGCGCAGGACAGAAAGGCGCTCACCGACTTCACATTAGAGGATGAGCTTGACCTCTCCCGCCCCGTAAAGGCAGAAAAGGCGCTGATCTCATCAGTTGCCGGAATAAGCCCTCTCACGGCGCGAGAGCTTATATACTCCGTTTTCGGTGCGACTGACATCATTGCAAACGAGATAAACACCAACCGCGCCGCAGCATTGAAGCTTGCGGTGATAAGGCTACGCGATACGGTGATCTCCGGCGGCTTCAGACCCTGCATGATAACAGACAGGGCATCGGGAAAGATAACGGAATTCTCGGCGGTACCGATAGCACAATATGAAGGCATGGCTGAGGTCGAATACTACGACAGCATGAACACGCTCGTTGACGCATTCTACAGAAAGCGTGATATGCACGAGCGGCTCAGACAGCGCAGCGCGGATCTGGTCAAGCTTCTGAACAACCACATAGAGCGCATTTCAAAAAAGCTGGATATCTTAAAGCGCACCATCGACGACGCGGAAAGGCTCGACGATTACAAGATCTACGGCGATCTGATAACCGCGAACATCTACCGCATGGCGGACGGGATGAAGGAGATCACGGTACAGAACTTCTACTCCGCAGATAACGAGGATGTGAAGATCACGCTCGACCCTACCCTCTCCCCGTCGCAGAACGCGCAGAGGTACTATAAAAAATACAACAAGGCAAAGACCGCGCTCACTGAGGCTGCAAAGCAGGCGGAGATGAGCCGGAACGACCTTGCATATCTTGAAAGCACACTTGCAATGGTGGACAACGCCACAGACGCGTCCGACATATCGGAGATACGCGCCGAGCTCGCCGCGCAGGGGTATATCGAAAGGCGGCGCATAGAGGAAAAGCGGCGGAAAAAGGAAGCGTCAAGGCCGCTCCACTTCATATCCTCGGACGGGTTCGATATATTCGTCGGGCGGAACAACACACAGAACGACTACCTGACGCTGCGGTTTGCCAACAACTCCGACTGGTGGTTCCACACCAAGGATATACACGGCTCGCACACGATAATAAAGCTCGGCACGGACAAGGATGTGCCGAAAACCACGATGCTGGAGGCGGCGCAGCTTGCCGCGTACTATTCCAAGGCGCGGGAAAGCTCGCAGGTACCCGTTGACTACACGGTCATAAAGAATGTGAAAAAGCCCAACGGCGCAAAGCCCGGCATGGTGATCTATGACGGCTATAACACCGTATATGTAAAGCCGGCTATTCCCGATCCGGTGAAAAAGGAACTGTAAATAAACTGTAAATAGTCGGAATTGTTGCTTGATTCTGACCGGATTTAATTATATAATAAATAATTGAAATTATTTCTCAGGGAGGAAATATAATGGAAGATAAACAAGGTAGAAAGGGGCTCTTTACAAGGCTGAAGGAAAAGCTGCCCCGCAAAAGGAAGGCTGACGAGCTGCCCGATGACGGACAGAAAAAGAAAATGCCGAAAAAGAAAAAAATAATTATCATCTGCTCTATAGCCGCGGCAGCGCTGCTTCTGATATTCCTTATATCAAGATGCGCGGGCGGCGGCGCGGAGAAGACCGAGTATGAGATGCTCAAAGCAGAGCGGCGCGATATAAACCGCACCGTAAACGGCTCATCCACGCTCGAAGCGAACGATACATATAATGTTACCGCGCTCGTTACCGGAGAGATACTTTCCGACCCGTTCAACGAGGGTGATGTGGTCACAAAGGATCAGCTTCTTTATCAGATCGACTCAGAGGACGCAAAGCGCTCGGTTTCAAACTCGCAGAATTCGCTGTCCAAGGCACAGCAGTCATATGCCGATGCGGTAAAGAAAAAGACTGATACGATAAAGGCGAATTCCAACAGCGAAAAGACGACAAAGAACTCAATAACAAAGGCGCTTGAAAATGTGGAGACGGCAAAGCGCAATCTTGCCACCGCGCAGGATAACGCGAACAATCTCACGATCACCGCGAATTATACCGGAACAGTAAAAGAGGTGCTTGTAAAAGAGGGCAGCTCCGTAAACGACGGAACACAGCTTGCAAGCATATATAACGACGCATGGCTGAAAATACAGATACCGTTCAATGAATCCGAGATCGGCGCGATAGCCGCAGGCAGCGGCGCGGAGCTTACGATAGCGTCATCGGGCGACAAGCTCTA
>CAMNAT010000276.1 GCA_946531785.1 uncultured Oscillospiraceae bacterium | reverse complement strand
CTCCGGGGTGCAGGCGCTGTCGGAGGCAAAGCCGTGAGTGATACATTCCCTGATCCCGCCGGCATCACTGACCACAAAGCCGCCAAGACCCAACTCGCCCTTTAAGATGTCACGGAGCGTATAGCTGTTTACGGTGCAGGGAACTCCGTTCAGATCGTTAAAGGAGGCCATTGCCGTTGCCGCCCCCTCCTCCATCGCTGCACGGAACGGCGGAAGATACACATTATAGAGCTGCGAAACGGACATTGACGCGGTATTGTAATCCCTGCCGCCCTCACACGCACCATAGGCAATATAATGCTTTGTGCATGCGGCAACAAAGCTTTGCGGATCGGAACTGTCATTTTGAAGGCCGCGGATCTTTCTGCGCGCAAAGCAGCTTGCAAGATACGGATCCTCGCCCGGTCCTTCCGAGACACGCCCCCATCTTGCATCCCTTGCAACATCTATCATAGGCGCAAAATTCCATGCGATCCCGTATGCTCTGGATTCCTTTGCCGCCATATGCGCCGTTTCCTCGAACAGCGCATCATCAAAGGAGCCCGCCTCCGCGAGCGCTATGGGATATACGCTGCGCATACCGTGGATCACATCAAACCCGAAGATCAGCGGGATACCGAGCCGGCTTTCTTCCACGGCGATGCGCTGTACCTCATTGGCTTTTTTCGGATCGCTTGCGATGATCGAGCCTACCAGCCCTTTTCTGACATCGTCTTCATGATAATCGCGCTTTGCACTGTCCATCATATCCTCGATCTGCTCACGGGTAAGCCGCCCGTCCTTGACCATCTTGCGTATCTCCGCAAGCGGTATGCCAAAGCCTCCGACAATGGAAGTCGACGCCTGATTCATCTGACCGATCTTTTCTTCCAGCGTCATTTTTGACAACAGGCTCTCCACCTTTTCCTTCTGCTTCTTTGTAAGGATCATAACGACCTCCTGTTTATCTGTTTTTTATATCTGTGTATGAGTTAAATAATCTTCAAGAAGAGCATCCTGTATCTTTCTCAGAAGCGCAGTCGCCTTTCCGCCCACCGGAATATCATCAACATGCGTTGCAGCGATACAAAAGTTTGAGCTTGATGAGAGTATGATCTCATCCGCATCCATGAGGAATTCAAGTGAAAATGCCTGCTCTCTTACCTCAATATTGAGGCCGCTGCATAGCTTGATCAGATTCTTCCTTGCTATCCCGGGCAGGACAAGGTTATCGAGCGGCGCTGTGTACAGCTTATTATCCTTTATACAATGTATATTGCTATGCGCGCCCTCCGTGACCCTGTTTTTTATGCCATCGGCCTCTTTTCTGTACATGATACATTCTTCCGCACCCGCTCTTTTTGCCTGCTCCGATACCAGCACATTGGGAAGAAGGCACAGGGTCTTTATATCACACATATAGTGGCGTATATCCTCGCGCGATATGAGCTTCGCTCTGCGGTACACATCCGCAAGCCTTCTCGGTGTGACCGTTACCCAAAGCTTTGCTTTGGAATTCTCCGGGAAAACATGGTTTCGGGGCGTGTCTGACCCTCTTGTTATCTGCCAATACAGGAAGGTCTCACCATCCGTATTTTGCGTATCGACCTTCAGGACAAGCTCTTCAAGAAGGCTTTTCAGCTCAGCCTTTGTGTACGGGATCTCTATACCGACCCGAGCCGCTGAATTATAAAACCGGTCGATATGATCATCAGCACAATAAATGATGCCGTTCCTGGTCGCTGTCGCGTCATATACACCGTCACCAAACCAGCTGACCCTGTCATTCATGGGGATGGTCATATTTTCTATCAGATCATATTTCCCGTCATAATATCCCAGATCCTTTAATAAAGCGCACATATTGTAAACCTCTCCTCTTATGTTTTTATTGGTGTCCTTTTATAAACCCGCCATTTTTTGAGCCGGTATATACGGCATTTTGCGCCGCTATCCCGCCTCCGACTATAACGTATTCAAGCCCCTCGCATCTTTGGCGGCAATCGGAATAATCAGCCTTATCTGTAATGCGGTCCGCATCAAATATACATATATCGGCATCATAGCCCTCCTTTAGCACGCCCTTTGAGGAAAGGCCGTAAACAGACGCGGGCATTGATGTACACTTTCTTACCATTTCCTCAAGGGAAACTGCCTTTCTTTCCCTTACATATCTTCTGAACGCTCTTGGGAATGAGCCTCTAAGCCGCGGATGATATACCGCCTCATCCTTTACAACAGAAGAATCCGTACAGATCATGGCGCGATCGTGCTTTATCACCGCTTCCACATCTTCCTCGCACATTACAAATTTGCATATGTAAACATCACCTTGCGAATCACGGATGATGTCAAACACGGCATCAAACGGATCCTGACCGCGCTGTTTTGCGATCTCATCAAGCATCAGGCCGTCGTATGCGGGATATCCGGGGCAATGCGCGATCTGTATATAGCCGAGATCGGGGCCGTATATCTCGGTATATTTTTCCTTTATCCTTCGGCGCATTGCGCGGTCGGAAACGAGCCCGATGATCCCGCTGCTGTCCATAGCGCGCATTTCGGGCGGTATAACGGTGGATACAAGTGTAGTATGCGACGCGGTATACGGATATACATCGCAATAAACATCATATCCCTCATTGACAGCTTCATCTATCATTTTCAGGGTTCTGCCGACCTTGCCCCAATTACTCTTATACATAGCCTTGTGATGGGACAGGACCGCCTTTACCCCGACTGTCTTTACAACTTCAAGAAGCTCTTCCACCGCCTCCACAAGAGCAAACGCCTCGCTTCTGATATGCGCGCTTATAACTCCGTTATAGCTCTTTACGACCCTTGCAAGCTCGATAAGCTCATTGATATCGGCATAACAGCTTGGTGTATATACCAGCCCGAACGAAAGCCCCACCGCTCCGTTTTCCATTGCGTCACATAATAACGCCTTCATTGCGGACATTTCATCCTCAGTCGGTTTCCTGTTGTCATACCCGATAACTGCCTTTCTGATCGAGCCATGTCCGACAAATGACATTATATTTGCACCCATCGGAAGGCTTCTGACAGCCCTTGCCATTTCTCCGAAGGAGCTGAATATATCCCGCGAATTACCGAAGCCGTTGACAATATTCATGCCCTCAGCCGCCGGAGCTAACGAGATCCCGCATTGTCCGGCAATAGATGTTGTTATGCCCTGCTCTGTTTTTTCGATCATATCAGGATATTCAAACATAGCATCATCGGCATGACTGTGCGAATCGATAAATCCCGGTGATACTATGAGCCCCTTCGCATCAATGACCCTTTCACCGTCAATTCCCTTGGAGATACGAACTATTTTCCCGCCTGACACAGCAACGTCTGCGACATATCCGGGAGATCCGGTTCCGTCTATGATCGTTCCGTTTTTAATAACTAAATCATACATATATCTGTCCATCAGATCCTTTCACAAAACTTGTTCCTGCTCAGCGGCCATATCCTATTTCTCGCAGTAATGGATATATGCGTTTTCAATTTCTCCGGTGCTTTCAGACAGCTCCATGACCGTTCCGCCGAGGATGGGAGTACCCATTTCGGTCGCGATCGCAATAAATCCCACTATCTTGCCGCTTTCACTCCTGAAGTTTATCCTGTCATATTCGCCTATCTTTTGTCCGTACTGGAACCGCACTCCGTCATATACGACGCTGGCGCTGTTGCAATGCTCATGTCCCACAAGAATGGAGTCCGCGCCGAGCGCTTTCATTCCGTTGTATACCGAGCGGTCCTCATCCCACGGCGTCTTGAGGCTTCTGCCGATATATCCGAAATCCGTAGGCTTTTTGTCCTCGCGCTCGTCAATATTGAGCGGTGAGACCAG
>CAMNAT010000275.1 GCA_946531785.1 uncultured Oscillospiraceae bacterium | reverse complement strand
ATAGCTGTTGTTCCTCAGTCTTATGCTGACTTTACGGATGCTGACGGAAACGCCACTGTAAAGGATGCAAACGGTAATATATATAATGTGAATGTGTCAACAGAAACAAAGGGCAATATAGAGAATGCATATGTAGTTGTAAAGGACGGCAAGGTATCTGTTATATTGCCGGATGGCGTTGTAATTGACTATGCAGACAGAACGACTGTTACCGTTACCGATAAGGATAATGCAGCGGTCAAGGATATGAGTGTCACCGTTACAGACAAGACCGGCAAGAATACAACTAAGACCACAGGCACAAATGGAAAGATAGTTGTACCGGATAAGCCGGCAACGGGTGGCAGCTCATCGGGCGGAAGCTCAGGCGGCGGACGCAGCTCCGGCGGTGGCGGCGGTGGCAGCAGCTCCGTGAATGTAACTAATGTAAAGGTTACAGATAAGAACGGAAAGACTGTTACCGTATCAAAGTCCACTGATAAGGACGGTAAAATCACTCTTACACTTCCGAACGGTACAAAGCTTGATGGCAGCAACTATTATACTATAACCGTTACAGACGGAAGGGGTAATGCAAAGGCAGATACCGGAATTGTTCTCAAGGATAAGGACGGTAATTCCGCTAACGGCACTACCGATAAAAACGGACAGCTCGTACTTCCGGCAACAGAGCATAAGCTGTATGTTATAGGCTATAACGACGGTACATTCAGACCGGAGGGCGATATGACCAGAGCCGAGGCAGCAGCTATCTTTGCAAGGAATATTGCAGAGCGTAAGGGTGAGAATATCGGCAATAAGGTGTCATCATTTAAAGATGTAGATCCAAAGGCTTGGTATAACCAGTATATCTCATATCTTGCAAGCTACAAGATCATTGAAGGCTATAACGATGGTACATTCAAGCCTGACGCATCAATATCAAGAGCTGAGTTCTTGGCTATGTGTACAAGGTTCTATGAGCTGTTTGATAAGGTCAATGTATCTAAGAAAAATTCGTTTGCCGATGTTACAGCTTCACATTGGGCTGTAAGCTATGTAAACAGTGCAGTTGCAATGGAGTGGATAAACGGATATGCAGACGGTACATTCAAGCCAGATAACAATATCACGCGCGCCGAGGTGGTTGCTATCGTCAACAGAGTGACAGGTCGTGAAGCGGACACGGAATATATAAATAAGAATATAACTACCGTAAATCCGTTTACTGACATCAAGGACAAATCATATTGGGCATACTACGATATTATCGAAGCGGCTAATACGCATATGGCTGTAACAGGCACAACCGAAGCATGGGTAAAGTAAGCCACAGAAGGAAGGCAGCCTCGATTTAGGGGTTGCCTTCTCAGCTCCGGTGTGGTATAATTAATTCAAACATTTAAAGTATTGTTTGGAGGATATGATGAGCAGAAAAAAGTCACTAGTGTTGCTTATAACCACTTCTATATGTTTTATATGTTTTATATTTTTTTATTATAAAAACATATTCACAACATTAGGATTTGAAATATCAAATGTACATTGGGATAGTTGGATAGCACTTCTAAATGTAAATGTTGTTGTTTTGCTATATGTAATAACTTATATAAAGATGGATAAAAGGACAGTAGAAAGGGAGAATAACAAGAAAGAAGCATCCAGATTAATGATAGTTGATTGCTATAATGAGTGTCTTAAATTTATGGATTATTTGAATCAGGAAGTAGTAGAAAAATATATATTGCCAAAGATTGATTTTAATAGTTCAAAAAATATAATCATTGACAATCTGCAAAATAGCCCATTTATTAATCAAAATGTTATAGTAGAGTTTATGAAAGATGGTCAGATTAGTAAAAAACAAATAGAATCTTACTATAAAATCAAGCACAAATTTAACGAATATATTAATGCAAGGATAGTGTTTTTTGATCAGCCTAAACTTTATGTACAATTGGGTAGTGAATTAAAAGACATATTAACTGCAGAAAAAAGGAATTTGGATCAATGATGATAAATGAATTTGTCGCTTAATTAAAAGCTTTTTGGAATGATTTATTTGTAATAAAGAATATAGAGGATGAGAGTAAGATGTATAATGATCCGTCAGGAGCGATTAAAGAGGTTTTTATTATAGAGTGGCTTAACAATAATCAAGGATTTGTAAGTGCTATATTGACAATATTAACAGTTGCAATTTCGGTTATCGCAATATTCATAACTGTTACAACCACTAAGAAACAAAACAGAATTGCTTTACTTGATAAGAGAATTAGATTCATTAATGACTTAGATGAATATGTCTTGTATGAGTTGCAATCGTGGGAGTTTGATTTGTCAAAAGTAAAGTTTTTTTATGAGTATTCCTATGTTTTTGTAGAAACACTATTCGATATACAAACAAAAGAGTTTTTTGAGCACTTGTATAAACAAAGTGTTATTATCAATGGCTTGCGAGGAGATGCAGATTATGCAAAAAAAAATTATATTTGTAAAGGAAAAACAGAAGATGATATTGAAAATGATATAATTCAAATATACAATGAATTAAAAGATAACTATATAAAAATAAAAGACGAAATATACAAAAATTATATAAAAATTTAAATGTTACGGCTGTTTTAATAGGCAGCCGTTTTTTAGTGCCGGAAAAGGAGGTGAGGCAGAATGTTTATTTTACAACAGAAATGGGATGATAGCAGTTGAATAGACAAGAAAATACGAAGAATATGATAATCATGTTTGCTGTGGGCGCGATCGCGGTTATATGGCTTGCGCTCATGGCAGCTCAGAGCTATTATGACGGAGTGAAGCTGTTTGAGTTTGTTGAGCGAATGATGGGCAGTATAAATCAGCCGTTCAATATAGTTTTCACAGAGTATAGCTTAAAATTTACCGGCGCAGCTATTGTGATGTATGCAATGGGAGTAGGCATATATTTCACATCGAGAGAAAATCGCAGACCGGGTGAGGAACACGGCTCGGCAAAATGGGGTAATGTTAAAAGTGTGGCAAAGAAATATGAAGATAAGAAGGACAAGAGTAACAACCTCATATTGTCGCAAAATCTACGCCTCGGTCTGAACGCGAAGAAACACAGGCGTAATCTTAATGTGCTCATAGTCGGCGGCTCGGGCGCAGGTAAGACGAGATTTTACGCTAAACCCAGTGCGTCCGTAAGGGCGGCATAAATTCCGTTGTCAGCTAACGGGAGAATAAAGTATCAAGTGATTAAATTCACACTCTCACGTTTCCCACCTTACCCCAAATGGAAACTGATGGGTGAGTGTAGCATGGTGGAACTACATGGGACACAGAAACTCCAGATGTGTAAGCATGTAGAAACGTAAATTCATATATGAGGATGAACAGCTATACTGCTTAAATGATAGCCCAAAATCGGGACTAAGGCGTACCCCCGACGTATAGGAGTTGTACTCGTCGGTGCTTTTGACAAATGCGCTGTTCGGCTGCGTATTTGCTGATACTCGAAGCAGATTCAGCCACGGGAAAGTGGAAAAGGGCGAAAGTCACATCCGACAATATGAAAAGCTGATTTATGCCGTACTAAACGGAGATTGTCTAAAACGAAATGCCTACGGGCTATGAGGACGCTGGAATGCGGGACTCTGAATATTCGTCATCGACAACAGAGCTTTCGTAGTAGTCAGAGAACCCTGAATAGACAGGGAATGCCGTAAATCGGATGCGGGAAAGCCGCTCACAAGGCGAAGGGAAGCAGTTAATCAATTTCAATTACAGAAAGGACGGTGTGCGAGACACCATGAGAGATCCAATTAACGTGTTGAAAAGCCTTGCAGAAAAGGCATGTGTAAAAAATTATAAATATAGAAGATTGTATCGTAACCTATACAATCCGG
>CAMNAT010000274.1 GCA_946531785.1 uncultured Oscillospiraceae bacterium | reverse complement strand
TAAGCTGGACAACAGAGAAATGTTAAGGGAAAATGCAATAAAAATCTTTTCGAACAGTCCTATATTCGGGAGCGGAATAGGTTCTATATTCCATACCTTGGGCTTTTACTCACATAATATTTTCACCGATATTCTCGCAGAAGGCGGATTGATAATGATCACGATAGTTGTGTTAATGCTGATGAATGTACTGAGAAGTATCAAAAAGCTGACAATGTATGATCATAATAATGTTCTGATATATGTAATATTCTTATCATCGTTTGTAAATCTGGTATTCAGCGGATATTATCTTGCCGATGGCGGCATGTGGTTCTCGGTCGCATATATATTGATCTCATATGATAACTTAGGTATACGGGAACGGAATATGCGGATGCGAGAGGTGATTGGAGGTGTGTGATGGATAGCGGAGAGATGATATTTAAGTTGATACGATCAGCAATATCAGGAGATAAACTGACGGATACAAGCAATATAGACTGGGATAAGATATACATGACCGCGCAGGCGCACAGCATAGCCAATCTGATCGCATATGCAATAGACAATATGCTGAATAAGCCTCCTCAGAATGTGGCAGACGCATTTAACAGCATAAGAGATATGAATATTTTGCGGGAGAGCGCACAGCAGCTCGAGGCGGAGCTGATGCTAGATATGATGGAGACTGAGGGTGTAGATAATATGCCGCTCAAGGGATTCATCACAAAGAACCTGTACCCGTCGCCGGATATGCGTACGATGTGCGATGTAGATGTCCTTATAAGGGACGGTTGTATGGACAAGGCTGAGAAAATCATGCAGGAGCTCGGTTATCCTGTGCGAGAGGAAAGCGGGAGAGAGATAGTATATAAACGTCCACCGTATCTGAGTTTTGAGCTGCACAGGGCGTTTGTTTCAGAAAAGTACCAGAAGACGGTCTTTGATTATTATAAAAATATATGGGATAGGGCGTTGCTGTCCGCTGGGAAGAAACATATATACGAGCTAACAAAAGAAGATTTCTATATATATATGATAGTGCATATTTCAAAGCATTATATGACCGGCGGTATAGGAATAAGGGCATTTCTGGATGTATATATATATCTTGAAAAATACGCCGGGGTTCTTGACAGGGAGTATTTAGATAATGAATTTCAAAAGATCAATCTTCTTGAATTCTGTAAAAACACAGAAAGACTTGCATATGTATGGTTTGCGGGCAGGGCACATAATGCGGCGACTGCGAGCATGGAGGAATTCATATTATCGGGAGGAACATACGGCAGCAAGGTTCACGGCGATGCGGCTTATGCGCTGCGTGAGGGTGGATCAAAGCATACCGGCTTAAAAAAGAAGCTGAGTGTGATATTCCCTCCATACGAGAATATGTGTTATCTTTATCCAAAGCTGAAAGGGAAAGCATTGCTTTTGCCGTTCTATTGGGTTTACAGGATAATAGATAGGTCGATCAACAAAAGAGAAAACATAAAAACCGCATTGACTTATACAGCGACTGAAAGTGATATTGATTATCTGAAGCTTCATTTAACTGAAGTAGGATTAATATAAAAATGAGGAGAGAAGAATATGAAAAAAGCATTGATAACAGGAATTACAGGACAGGACGGGTCATACTTGGCGGAGTTTCTGATCGAAAAGGGCTACGAGGTGCACGGTATAACACGGCGTGCATCAATTTCAAACACTCACCGGATAGATCATCTTATAGCAGCGAACTCAATAACGCTCCATGACGGTGATCTGTCGGATTCATCAAGTCTTATCAGGATAATCAATCTGGTACAGCCGGATGAGATATATAATCTTGCGGCGCAAAGTCATGTACAGGTGAGCTTTGATGTACCGGAGTATTCGGGTGATGTTGACGCTATAGGTGTTCTCAGAATACTTGAGGCAGTAAGGATATTAGGGCTTACAAAGAAAACAAAGATATATCAGGCATCGACCTCCGAGCTTTACGGCAAGGTCGAGGAGGTACCGCAGAGGGAGACGACTCCGTTTCATCCCTACAGCCCGTACGCTGTCGCAAAGCAGTACGGCTTCTGGATCACAAAGGAGTACCGCGAGGCATACGGAATGTTTGCAGTGAACGGTATTTTGTTCAACCATGAGTCGGAGCGCCGCGGTGAGAACTTCGTTACAAGAAAGATAACTCTTGCGGCGGGACGCATAGCCTGCGGTCTGCAGGACAAGCTCCAGCTCGGCAATATGGATTCGCTTCGTGACTGGGGCTATGCAAAGGACTATGTAGAGTGTATGTGGCTGATACTCCAGCAGGACAAGCCGGAGGACTTCGTAATTGCTACAGGCGAGCAGCATACGGTAAGAGACTTCACTCAGCGCGCATTCGCGGCGGTAGGAATAGAGCTTCGCTTTGAAGGCGAGGGACTCAACGAAAAGGGTATAGATGTCAAAACAGGCAAAGTGCTTGTTGAGGTAAACGAGGCATGGTTCAGACCGACGGATGTCGATAACCTCTGGGGCGACCCGACAAAGGCAAAGACAGTGCTTGGCTGGAATCCGCAAAAGACAAGCTATCCTGAGCTTGTCCGCATAATGGCGGAGCATGATCTGGAGCTTGCAAAGCGCGAAGCGGCAGCAAAGGGGGTGTGATAGCCATGATGGATAAAAACGGAAAGATATATGTAGCCGGACACAGAGGCATGGTGGGCTCCGCGATAGTGAGAGCGCTTGAGAAGAACGGCTACACCAATATAATCACAAGAACGCATTCAGAGCTTGACCTGACCCGTCAGGATCAGGTGGAGAAATTCTTTGCCGATGAAAAACCGGATTATGTATTTCTCGCAGCCGCAAAGGTCGGCGGTATAATCGCGAACAGCGAGCATCTGGCGGATTTTATGTATGAGAACATGATCCTTGAAATGAATGTTATACATGAGGCGTGGAAGAACGGCTGCAAAAAGCTGATGTTTTTGGGCAGCTCATGTATATATCCGCGTATGGCACCGCAGCCTATGCCGGAAAGCTGTCTTCTGACAAGCTCATTGGAGCAGACTAATGAGGCTTACGCGCTTGCTAAAATATCGGGACTTAAGTATTGCGAATATCTCAACCGTCAGTATGGGACGGACTACATAAGCGTAATGCCGACAAATCTGTACGGACCGAATGATAACTATCATCCTAAACACAGCCATGTGCTGCCGGCACTCATCCGTCGTTTCCACGAAGCGAAGGAGAGCGGCGCAAAGGAGGTATATTGCTGGGGTACAGGCTCACCGCTTAGAGAGTTTTTATATGTGGATGACCTTGCGGACGCATGTGTATACCTCATGAATACATATAGCGGCAATGAAACGGTAAACCTCGGCACAGGTAAGGAGCTTACCATAAAGGAGCTTACCGAATTGGTGGCAAAGGTTGTGGGTTACACAGGCGAGATCAAGTGGGATACGACAAAGCCGGACGGCACACCGAGAAAGCTTTTAGATGTATCTAAATTAGAGAGCCTCGGCTGGAGATATAAGACGGAATTAGAGGACGGCATAAGACTTTCATATGAGGACTTTTTAAATAATCCAATGAGAGCGGAGAGATAAATCAATGAATATAATTCTTTTATCCGGCGGCAGCGGAAAACGCTTGTGGCCGTTATCAAACGATATTCGTTCAAAACAGTTCATAAAGATGTTCAAGAACGCTGATGGCGAATATGAGTCAATGGTGCAGCGTGTGTACAGGCAGATAAAGAGCGTTGATAAGGACGCAAACATAACGATAGCAACGAGTAAAAAGCAGGTCAGCACCATAAATAATCAGCTTGGTGACAAGGTTGCCGTATGTGTGGAGCCTGCAAGACGCGATACCTTCCCAGCAATAGCATTGGCGGCGGCTTATCTGAG
>CAMNAT010000273.1 GCA_946531785.1 uncultured Oscillospiraceae bacterium | reverse complement strand
CCTCCGACAAGCTCCGCCTTCGATCTGTACCTCATCCCGAACACATTCCCGACCTTGACTCCGGCTGCGGAAAAGATAAATGTCGTGCAGCCTATAAGCAGCGCCGATAGCAGCACGCTTGCAAAAGAGTCAAGCAAAAATGCGAAGGTCACACCGACTGCGAGCGCGTCGATGCTCGTCGCTATCGCCAAAAGCAGCATTATCCTTACCCCGAGCGACGGGTCGGCTTCCTCCTCATCATCTGCTAAGGCTTCCTTTATCATGTTTCCGCCGATTATACATAGCAGAATAAAGGCTATCCAGTGATCGACCGCGGTTATATAACCGGCAAAGGTCGTGCCCAGAAAATAGCCGATCATCGGCATAAGTGCCTGAAAGCCGCCGAACCACAGCCCGACTGTCACCATATGTCTCAGCTTCAGCTCCGGCATTGCCAGCCCCTTGCAGATCGATACGGCAAATGCATCCATAGACAGGCCGACAGCCAAAAGGATCAGCTCCGTAATTCCCATAAAATTTCCTCCGATCGTGTTTCTCCAAACTATCACAGTATACCATGTGTAAGTCATAATGTCAATAGCTCTCTTTAAAGTATATTAGTGAATTTGACCAAATATGCAGATGTAATCTTATTTGTTTTGTGAGAATTTGCAGAAATTCTATTGATTATTTTTTGGATTTATACTATAATATAATCAGAGAAATATCAGAAACAAAGGAGGCTTAACTAATGTTTGAATTCAAGGAAAATACCAGGTATGACATCGTGGGTATGGGCGAGGTAATGCTGCGCCTCTCACCTCCGGGCAAGGAGAAGATCTCGCAGAGCGAGACCTTTGAGAAGAACGCTGGCGGCTCGGAGCTTAATGTCGTTTCCGGCTCGGCAATGCTGGGGCTGCATAACGCGATAATCACCAAGCTGCCGAAGAGCAAGATGGGACACTTTATCAGGAACAAGATACGCTACGGAAATGTGTCTGATGCGCATATCGTATATGACGAGACACCCGAGGCAAGACTTGGCATCTACTACTATGAGAGCGGCGTTTATCCGCGTAAGTCCTCTTGTATCTATGACCGCGCGCATGCGTCGGTATGCTCACTGTCGATAGACGAGATCGACCCGTCAGTCTATGAGCAGGCTAAGATCTTCCATATCAGCTCGATCACACTGGCGCTCTGCCCCGAGCTGAGAGAGGTAGGACTTGAGGTAATAAAGAAGTTCAAGGAAGCAGGCGCGCTCATCTCGTTTGATGTGAACTACCGCGCTACGCTATGGTCTGAGGAAGAGGCTCGTCCGGTAGTTGAAAGCGTGTTCCCTCTCGTTGATATGCTGTTCGTTTCCGAGGAGACCTCGCGCAGAATGCTAAGACGCACCGGAACGCTCGAGGATATTATGATGGGCTATGCGCGCGACTATGGCTGCCGCCTTGTTGCGACGACGCGCCGCGAGGTAGTGAGCCCGACCAGGCACAACTTCAACTCGAAGATGTTCTTTGAGGGACGCTTCTATGAGGATCTCCCGTACAAGGAAATAGAAGTTGTTGACCGCATAGGCAGCGGCGACGCTTACCTTGCGGGCGTGCTTTACGGACTCGTTAAGGACAGGGATATATTCCGCGCCTTGGAGGTAGGAAACGCATTGTCGGCGGTAAAGAACACTGTAGCCGGCGATATGAGCGCAAGCTCGATCGACGAGATCCGCGCCGTTATAAAATCCCACAAGGCAACCGGCCCGCAGGACGAAATGGTGAGATAAATATTACCTATTGACATTTAGGGAACTTTTTGTGTTAAATATCGCAAAAAGTTCCCTAACGCTCTGCGTTTCTTGTCGCTTTCATCCGAAAAAATTTAATGATCCTATATATCCATTCTCTGAAATCTATATGTAGATATAGCTGCAAACGCGGCATAAAGCAGCATACTGCCTATAAGAGCGGATACAGATATCCCGACCGCAGCCTCATATGACGCATAGTACATCAAAAAATCCGTAAGCATTACACTGCCTACTACCAACGCCGTATATGCGGCAAGGAACAAAATAAAACCCCCGAAATGAGTTCGTTTTCTGCTGTTTACCGAAAACTCAAGGCACATACCAAAGCCGCAGACAATCAATATCAATCCGCAGTCTATAGCAATTTCGATCAATGTTCCGATCCAATTGATCCGCGTTATAATCGCTGTGACGATCAGCAGCAACGCCATAAAGCCGGCTATCAGTACCGGATACAGATATTTGGATAATACTATCGTGCTGCGCTGTATCGGGAGAACATTTATATATTTTTCTGTTTTTGAGCGATATGCCATTATCATAATTTCATTGGTGATAATATATTGTGTACTCATGCCAATAGGTACAGCCACAACAGAATCGCTCAAAAAATTCGTTACTCTCAAAGCATAGAAGATCGCCAGCATGACGATCACCACCCAGCGTTTACAAATATGTGTCCGATCCCACATCAGCATCGCCTTCATAGCTTTTCCCCCTTTGCCGTAAAAATCATGACATCCTCGATCGCCGCGCGTTCACAATACATATCCTCCGGCACTGCATCACGATATACCAAAGCCTCTGCACCGAATCCCGTTTCTCTTACGCCTATGACCTTTTGCCGTTCAATACCTTCAAGCTCATCCTTTCCGCATTTCACGACCGCAAGCTTATCGAGCAGCTCGTCCTTCTCCTCGCAGAAAAGAAGTCTGCCATGCGACAGGTATGCTATATAGTCGCATACCTTCTCCAGATCGCTCAATATATGCGATGAGATAAGAACAGAACGGCTCTCGTCCATTGTGAAGTCGTTTATGATATCAAGTATTTCATCACGCGCGACCGGATCAAGTCCGCTTGTAGGCTCGTCCAATATCAACAGCCTCGCGTCATGTGACAGCGCCGCTGCGATCGTCAGCTTCATTTTCATGCCCATGGACAGCTCTTGTATTTTTTTCTTTTTGTCAATATTAAATTTTTTCAGATAATCGAAAAATAAAGCCGTATCCCAACGCTTATAAGCGTGCTTCATAATAAGGTTCACATTCTGCGCTGTAAAGCTGTCGGGAAAGGCTTTATCAAAAACCACTCCCAGATCATTCTTTATATCTGTAAATCTATTGCTTTTTACATCGCAGTCCAAAACCGATAGTTCACCGCTGTCAGCGTGCAGCATACCGAGAATAAGCCGCATAAGCGTGCTCTTTCCCGCGCCGTTCTCTCCTATCAATCCCATAACACAGCCCTCCGGCAGAGCAAGCGTTATATCCTTCAGATCAAAATCCATGTTGTGCTTGTACTGCTTGCAGACATTTTTTATCTCTATCGCGTTCATTGGTCATCCTCCCCCAAAGCATCAAGCATCCTGATGATATCCTTATTGCTGAGTCCTATGCTCTTTGCAAGCTCTGTTATTTTTTCAAGATGCCGCTCTATCCTGCAAAGATATTCCTCTCTTATCAGCTCCTTGTTCCGCTTTGCTGCGTATGAGCCCTTTCCGACAATTGTATAGATATATCCGTCCCTTTCAAGCTCTTCATAAGCGCGCTTTGTGGTGATCACGCTTATGCGAAGTTTCCTCGCAAGTGCGCGTATAGACGGCAGCGCCTCATCCTCGGCGAGCACGCCCGAGGTCATCTGATTTTTTATCTGGTCATATATCTGCTTATATATAGGTTCACCGCTTGTATTATTGATCAAGATATTCACGCAACCACCTCTGTTCTAAGTGTATATATTCATTATATACACTTAGAACAGCTTTGTCAAGTACCTCAAAGAAAAAAATGCTGCCCTATCGGACAGCATTTTGATTTATAATATCGAATCCCACAGCTCCTCGTGGGGGTTGGCGATTACCTCGGTGTTTATAAGC
>CAMNAT010000272.1 GCA_946531785.1 uncultured Oscillospiraceae bacterium | reverse complement strand
TCATGAAGCTGAAATCGGGTGACCTGTACCAGGTAACGGGTGTACTCAAAGAGCTGATGTGCCGTGAAAAGCGGAAGGGGCTTTCCACCAGTGAGAGAAAAACTCTCGGCTCGGCAAAGCAGATAGTCCTCTCAGAGCTTATACTCTCCGGAGTCGCAGAGGAAAGCGATATTCAACTTATCCTTGATGAAACGGTGGCACAGGTCGTAGGAGAAAAATAATGTCAGGCGGGTATTGTGTTCACAATACCCGTTCTGTATTTTTACGGAGGATGGCTTATATGACAGTAACGGCTGTTATCGTCGCCGGAGGGCGCGGCAGGCGCATGGGCGCGGATATAAATAAGGTCTTTCTGCCGCTTGACGGCACTGAGATACTTACACATACCCTGCGGGCGTTCGAGCTCTGTCCCGATATAGACGACATCGTGGTCGTGACAGGCGAGGCGGATATAGATAAAGTAAAGGATATAGCAGAGCGCGAGGGCTTTAAAAAGCTTTCCGGCATAGTCCCGGGCGGCGCCGAGCGCAGCGACTCGGTATATAACGGGCTGTGTAACGCAAAGGGCGATATTGCCGCCATCCACGACGGCGCGAGATGTCTCATAACTCCTCAGGATATCTCAGCTGTTGTGAAAGACGCGGAAAAATACGGCGCGGCAGCGCTCGGCGTGACTGTCAAGGACACGCTGAAGTCGATAAACGATAACGGCAGCATCTGCGGCACCATAGACCGCGAAAGGACTGTGCTTATCCAGACTCCGCAGGTGTTTAAAAAGGACGATATAAAGGCGCTGCATGAGCGGATAAAGGAGGACGGATATACCGTCACGGACGACTGCTCGGTATTTGAGCGGTACGGCAGGAGCGTGCATGTTACCACGGGCTCATATGACAACATAAAGCTCACAACGCCTGAGGATATAGCCATAGGCGAAAGGATACTTGCGCGCAGAGAACAAAGGGAGGGTGTTCTATGAGGATAGGTTTCGGATACGATGTGCATAAGCTGGTAGAAGGTCGGCGCTGCATCATCTGCGGTGTTGATGTGCCGCACACGAAGGGGCTTTTAGGTCACTCGGATGCGGATGTGGCGATACACGCGCTATGCGACGCGCTGCTCGGCGCGGCGGCGCTCGGTGATATCGGCAGACTCTTCCCCGATACAAGCGATGAATTCAAGGACATGGACAGCCGGATAATATTAAGGCGCACCATGGAGCATATAAAGGACGCAGGCTATATGGTCGGCAATGTCGATATCACGATAGCGGCGCAGAAGCCGAAGCTGATGCCGCATATTGAAAAGATGCGGCAGAACATGGCAGATGATCTTGAAACAGATATATCGCGCGTAAGCATAAAGGCGACCACAACCGAACGGCTCGGCTTCGAGGGTCGCGAGGAGGGCATAAGCGCATATGCCGTCGCGCTTTTAGAATAGAAAGGATAATATGAATATATATGATTTCGATAAGACCATATATGACGGGGATTCCACCGCGGCATTCATAAAATACTGCGCAAAAAGATTCCACCGCGCATATATCACGGTCATACCCACTGCATGGGCTTTTTTCCTCTATATGATCGGATTTTATACAAAGACGCAGTTCAAGGAGAGGATGTACAGGTTTTTGAAATATATCCCCGATGTGGATCAGGCGGTCACTGATTTCTGGGACACGCATGAAGGGAATATCCTTGACTACTACAAAAAACAGCGCAGGGATACGGACATAATCATATCCGCCTCGCCGGAGTTTCTCTTAAAGCCGATAGCAAAACGGCTCGGCATTGCAAGGCTCATCGCCTCCCGCGTTGATAAGCATACCGGAAAATACACAGGCGAAAACTGCTGGGGCGGGGAAAAGGTCATAAGGCTCAGGGACGAAACGGGCATAACGCATTGCGATGAGTTCTACTCCGACAGCAAGAGCGATCAGCCGCTGGCGGATATCGCAGACCGCGCGTATATCGTGCGGAGAAATACGCTCATCCCATGGAATGAATACAAGGAATCGGGCTTTGAAAAATTCAGGCATATGTTCCTCACGCCGCAGTTTCTGATGTTCATCATCATAGGCGGTATAAACACATTGGCAAATATCTTGTTCTCCGCAATATACTCGCTGTTTATCCCAGGTACCACCACTGCTTTCGTGGCGGGATATGTTACGGCGAATGTGCTTGCGTATATAATGAACAGTAAAATAACCTTTAAAGAGGACAGGCTGAGTATAATAAAGTATTTCAAATTCTTTCTCTCCTATATACCCAACTTCCTCATACAAACGGCTATAGTGTGGCTTACCTCACAGTTCACACCCCTGCCGCCCGTCGCGGCATATGCGATTGCGGCGATTATCGGTGTGCCGGTGACATTTGTCATTATGAAGCTGTTTACCTTCAGAAAAACCAAGGCGGTGATGT
Organism: uncultured Oscillospiraceae bacterium; assembly: GCA_946531785.1. GTDB lineage: Bacteria > Bacillota > Clostridia > UBA1381 > UBA1381 > Ornithomonoglobus. The sequence continues at coordinate 1,450 of CAMNAT010000272.1, read as the reverse complement.
GATATGAAAAAAATAAACACATTGAATAAGACTACCCGCGTAGCTTTGCAAAGATTTCTGGAGCTACTAATTCCCGCGGTATTGTTATCTGTCCTGTATTCTCTCCTTCTGCAGTATGGGATAATCAAAACCGTGATGCCGGGCGGAAAGCGCGCGATTCTAATGTACTATATGCCCATGCTTTTTGCCATGATCTACGCCGCAGGCAACGCGGTACGCATGCGGCAGAGCAGAAAGCTTTTTATAAAGCTCTCAGGCTCACATTCGGAGACAGACGAGAAAGGCAAAGCTTTGGAGGCCGATCATGAAAACAGCAAGCTGATCGACGACCCGAAGGGATATTATGTCGCAAACTATTCCGCTCTTGCGGCATTTGCGGTATTGCCGTTTATTTCAAGATACGCTTTTGACTCAGTCGTTTTCAGATGGGTATTCGGTATCGCGAACTGGGTAAGGCTTGCCGTGACCGGTCTCGGCTTCCAGCATCTTAATGATGTGCCGGTACATGTTTCCATAGCGGTCTTTATTCTTATCCTCGCAGCTATGATACCGCTTGCGCAGATCAATGTTCGGAAAAATTATATAAGAGCTCTGGAAAGGAAGCAAAAGGCGCGTAAGGAGAGACTCAGCTCCGCGACAAAGATCACACAGGAGCATCGCGAGACTGAAACGACCGGCAAGGCGGTAAACATCTATGACTCCGAAAAGTTTGAAAAAGCAGATGATAACCGTGAGGGACTCATCTCGGAGGAGCGTAGGAAAATGGAGGAGGCATCGAAGCAGTACCGTGAGAATCAAAAGGATGCCGCTCCGGTAGATATCTACAAGGTCAAGCTGTATGACGACACATCCGAAAAGGACGCCGAGGCTGCAAAAAAGCTGCGTGAGCAGGGGGCTAAGGAAAAGCTCGATATATACTCCATGGCGGCAGGCAAAAAGCGCGAGCTTACCGACGAGGAAAAAGCCAAGGCAGAGGAATCAAGACGGCTCCGCGAAAAGGGACGGACGGAAAAGCTCGATATCTACTCCATGGCAGCCCACAAAAAGCGCGAGCTTACCGACGAGGAAAAAGCCAAAGAGGAGGAGTCAAGACGACTTCGCGAAAAGGGCAAGCAGGGCCCGCAAAGAGTTGATATATACAATATGAAAAAAGAATGATCGACGCGATCATTCTTTTTTCATATAACGCCGAGACCTTCAAGCAGGATCTTTATGCCCAAAAGGATCAGGATTATTCCTCCGACAAGCTCCGCCTTTGATCTGTACTTCATCCCGAACACATTCCCCACCTTCACTCCGGCTGCTGAAAAGATAAAGGTCGTGCAGCCTATAAGCAGCGCCGAGAGCAGCACGCTCATAAATGAATCCAGCAAAAACGCAAAGGTCACGCCTACGGCGAGCGCGTCTATACTGGTTGCTACCGCCAGAAGCAGCATTATCCTTACTCCAA